>NZ_JBFUGK010000018.1:0-101893 GCF_056402935.1 Polaromonas sp. P3_B1 | reverse complement strand
GTTTTTGACCCCGTCTGGACCGAGCACCGCAGGCTGCCCCGTAGCGAAGCGAAGGGGACGCAGACACCAGGGTCGCCTTTTCTTTTGCTTACTTTTGGTGTTTGCGTAACTTCGCTGCGCGAAGTGAGCAAACCCCGCGCGCGTAGCGCGCCTTTTGGCGAACAAAAGAAAACCCGCATCGCGGGTTTCGATAAAAGTGAGTAGCCGCCGGGCTACCCCCGGCCAACAAGCCTCAGCAGAGAAAGCAGAAAGACGAAGAGAGGAGAAGGAGGAAAGGGGAGAGGCGCGCCCGCCGGCGCAAGACCCGGCATCAACTAAGCAGGACCTTCGTAGCCCAAGGCATTAAGAAACCCTCTCCTCCACCAATGCACATCATGCTCGCGAATGTTCTTGAGCATTTTTTGATGCCGCGCCTGCCGCTCTTCCAGCGGCATCTGGAGCGCGCGCTGTATGGTGTCGGCTGTTCCGTCGATGTCGTAAGGATTCACCAGCAGGGCGTCTTCGAGCTGTTCGGCCGAGCCGGCGAAGCGCGACAGCACCAGCACGCCGGGATCGGCCGGGTCCTGTGCGGCGATGAACTCCTTGGCCACCAGGTTCATGCCGTCGCGCAGCGGCGTGACCAGCGCCACCCGTGCCACGCGGTAGAGGCCCGGCAGACGCTTGCGCGCAACGTTGCGGTGGATGTAGCGTATCGGCATCCAGTCAAGTTCGCCGAAATTCCCGTTGGTGGCGCCGCACAGGCTTTCGAGTTCCTGCAGCAGATCGGTATACGTGCCCATGTCTTCGCGGCTGGGTGCGGCAATCTGGATCAGGGTGGCGCTGCGGATGTTGTCGGGGTATTTGGCCAACAGCGTTTCAAACGCCTTCAGGCGTTGCGGCAAGCCCTTGGAGTAATCGAGCCGCTCCACGCCCAGCAGCAGCTTGCGGCGTGAATACTCCTCTTTCATGCGCTCGTACATGTCGCGCGCTTCCTGCGCATGCGTGAGCGCGGCGAACTCGTCCACGTCTATGCCTATCGGAAAGGCGCCCGCGCGCACGGTGCGGTGAAAAGCCCTGAAGCGGTTACCGCCCAGCGCCACGGCGCCGGCCTCGGCCTGCACATAGCGCGAGAAGTGCAGCAAATCGTTTTCGCTCTGGAAACCCACCAGGTCGTAAGCGAACAGCGCGCGCATCAGCCACTCGTGCTGGGGAATGGCCGCCAGTATCTGCTGCGGCGGCAGCGGGATGTGCAGGAAAAAGCCGATGCGGTTGTTGCAGCCCATGGCGCGCAGCTCGGCGGCCATGGGGATCAGGTGGTAGTCGTGGATCCAGATGATGTCGTCGGGCTTGAGCAGGGGCATCAGCTTGTGCGCGAACAGCCGGTTGACGCGACGGTAGGCCTCGATAAAACCCGTGTCGAAACGCGCCAGGTCCAGCCGGTAATGGAACACCGGCCAGAGCACGCCGTTGCTGTAGCCCAGGTAATAGCCCGCATGGTCTTCGGCCGACAAATCCACCGTGGCAAGTTTGACGTTGCCGGCCTGCTGCACATGCAGCTCGCCTTCACCTGCCGCGCCGCCTTCGATGACATTGCCGCTCCAGCCGAACCACAGCCCGCCCGTTGCGCTCAGTGCATCGCCCAGCGCAACGGCCAGGCCGCCGGCGGCGGCCTTGCGCGGATCTGCCACGCGGTTCGAGACGACAACCAGTCGGCTCATACCTGAGATTCCCAAGGGGTCGATAACCTCACGGCCGCGTTAATGATCCCCACCATCGAATAAGTCTGCGGAAAATTGCCCCACATCTCGCCGGTCAGGGGATGTGTGTCTTCCGACAGCAGGCCCACATGGTTGCGCGCGGCCAGCATGGTGTTGAAGATCTCGCGGGCCTGCTCCTTGCGGCCTATGCGGGCCAGCGCGTCTATGCGCCAGAAGGTGCAGATGTTGAAGGCGGTTTCGGGTTTGCCGAAGTCGTCTGGCGCCTCGTAGCGGCGCATGTAAGGGCCGTCGCACAAATGGGTTTCCAGCGCGTCTACCGTGGCGATAAAGCGCGGGTCTTTCGGGTCGATAAAACCAACCTCGATCATCAGCAGCACGCTGGCGTCGAGGTCGCGCCCGCCAAAGCTTTCGGCAAAGGCCTGGCGCTCTTCGCTCCAGGCTTCGCGCAGTATGCGTTCCTGCATGACGCAGGCATGGCCCTGCCAGTAGGCGGCGCGCTCCGGCTGCTTGAGCACCAGCGCGATCTTGGCCAGCCGGTCGCAGGCGGCCCAGCACATCAGGGCCGAGGAGGTGTGGATGCGCGCGCGCGTGCGCAGCTCCCACATGCCGGCGTCGGGTTTGTCGTAGTTGCGCACGGCCTGCTCGCCGACGTCCTCCAGCCGCTTGAACTCGGCAAGGCCCGCGCGGTGCAGCAGGCGGTGGTCGTGAAAGGACTGGGCCGCGCCCAGCACCACATTGCCGTAGACGTCGTGCTGGAAGTGCTCCTGCGCCTGGTTGCCGACGCGCACCGGTCCCATGCCGCGGTAGCCGCCCAGGTGCACCATGATGGACTCGGGCAGCTCGCGCTCCAGGCCTATGCCGTAGAGCGGCTGGATATGCCCGCCCTTGGACTGCACCACCACATTGCTGAGCCAGCGCAGGTAGTCCTCCATGGTGCCGACTTCCGAGAGGCTGTTGAGTGCGCGCACCACAAAAAAAGCATCGCGCAGCCAGCAGTAGCGGTAGTCCCAGTTGCGCTGGCTGCCGGGCGCCTCGGGAATGCTGGTGGTCATGGCGGCGACGATGGCGCCGGTGTCTTCAAACAGCGAGAGCTTGAGCGTGATGGCCGCGCGTATCACGGCCTCTTGCCATTCCAGTGGAATGTGCAGGCGCTGGCTCCACTTCTTCCAGTAGGAAATGGTTTCCTGTTCAAACAGCCGCGCGGTGTCGGCAATGCCGTCCGCCAGCGATTCGTCGGCGCCCAGCAGGAAATTGTGCTCGCGCGTCAGCACAAAAGGCTGCTTGGAGAGCAGGTGCGAAATCGACGCGTCGGTGTTCAGGCGCAGTGTGAGTTCATCGCCGACGTAGCGCAGGTGGTTGCTGCCCTGGGTGATCACCGGTTTGCGCCGGCCCCAGTCGAAGCGGATGTCCAGCGCCACGCGTATGCGCGGCGCGCCGTGGATGGGCCTGACGCGGCGCACCAGCGTCATGGGCCTGAAAAAGCGCGAGCGACTGAAAAACCGCGGCGCGAAGTCGGTGATCTCTATGCCCTGGCCTCGCTTGTCGAACAGCTGGGTGCGCAGCACGGCGGTATTGGGCTCGTACCACTGCCTGGCTTCGGCGAAATCCTCGATTTCGATGGCGAAGGCACTGGACTGCGAGTCCTGGGAACCGGGCATGGTGGTTTCGCCTTGGTCCGGCTGGGGTTCGAGCAGCGCATTGAAGACCGGGTCGCCGTCAAAGCGCGGCAGGCAGCACCAGACGATGCGCCCGCGCGCGTCAATCAGGGCACTGAAGCCGCAATTGCCGATCACGCCCATGGCCAGTGAGGGCTTGGCGGGCGATGTGAAGTGCAGGGAATCGGCGGCGACGTTCATGGGCGACCTCCCGGCGCGGCGGCGGGCGCGCCGTCGGTCTCCAGCGACCTGCCGCCAAAGGCCGCGTGCAGCMATTCGCGCAGCGCGTCGGGCGACGCGCATCGGTGGTGCGCCAGGGTGGGGCCTTCGCCGACCTTGATGCCTTCGCCGCCCAGCGACTGCACGGCGGCAAAGCCGGCTTCGTCGGTGGTGTCGTCCCCGGCGAACAGCGGCAGGCGGCCGGCAAACGGGAGCTCGTCCATAAAGGCCCTGATGGCCGTTCCCTTGCTCACGTTGGCCGGCTTGACTTCAAACACATATTTGCCGTGCAGCAATTCGACGCCGGGAATGCGGTCCGCGGCCTCCTGCATGACCCGCAGGCACAGCGATTCGAGTTCAGGTGCGTGGCGGTAGTGCAGTGCAACGGCGGCGAGCTTGACTTCAACGCGTAGCCCGTCGTGCTGCGCGGCAAGGTTTGTGGCGGTGTGCGCGAGTTCAGTCAGATCGGGCTCAGCGAGGCTGACGACGCGGCCCTGTGTGTCGCGTCGCTGCGCGCCGTGCTCGGTGGCCAGGGGAAGCTGCAAAGGCGCGAGGAAGCCGTCCAGGTCGGCGAGCCTGCGGCCAGAGACAATCGCCAGTGCGCCACCGAGTTGGCCCGAA
The DNA here is from genome assembly GCF_056402935.1 of Polaromonas sp. P3_B1. Classification (NCBI taxonomy): domain Bacteria; kingdom Pseudomonadati; phylum Pseudomonadota; class Betaproteobacteria; order Burkholderiales; family Comamonadaceae; genus Polaromonas; species Polaromonas sp. P3_B1. The sequence continues at coordinate 97,701 of NZ_JBFUGK010000018.1, read as the reverse complement.
ATTCTCAGCAGGGCCGGAATCACGCCCGACACCAGCTGGACCGCATCGGGCTCGGGCGCCAGGTCGGCCAGGGTTCCGTCAAAGTCCAGGAAGAGGGCGGTCCGCGCGCCAATGGCGGGCAAGGGGCCGGGAATCGGCAGGCGCGATGAGGCCTGGAGCGGCGATGAGGAGGGTGATAAATGCATCGCCCCTTACCTTAGCAGCGCCCTCGTCCGTACGCTGTAGGCCGGTTTCGCTTTTTCGTGTTTTGAGAGGCGGCAACTACGCTGTCGAGGTGCCGGGCAGGCTTTCCTGCACCGCTTTGACGCGTGCACCGTGAATGATTGCGCCAATCTGCTTGCCGTCCCGTCCCGCTGCCTGCGCCTCAAGCGCCAGTGGCTGCGTCTGGACCGCTTGGGCTGCGGCCAGGGCTGCGAGCAGGCGCGGGCGTTGCGGATAAGGTGAATCGTGCAAGCCGAGGCGGCCGCGCGCATCGCATTCGCAGGCCAGCAAAATGTCGGCAAAGCGCTGGGGCTTGCGAAAGGCATCGCAGCGCTCCAGCAGCCGCACCAGGGCCGCGGCGCCCAGGCTTTCGCTGCGGTGCACGTTGCCGTGCTCACGCGCCACCACGTCGGCGATCTCGCGGCAGTCCACCGGCACGCGCAGGCGTTCGCACACACCTTTGAGCAGCTCGGCGCTGCGGTCCTCATGGCCGATGTGGCGCGGCAGGACATCGGCCGGCGTGGTGCCCTTGCCCAGGTCGTGGCACAGGCAGGCAAAGCGCGCGGGCAAGGGCGCCTTGAGCTGCGCCGACATGTCCAGCACCATCATCAGGTGGACGCCGGTGTCGACCTCGGGATGGTGGGCGGCGGGCTGGGGTACCCCCCAGAGGCGCGCCACTTCGGGAAGCAATTTATCGAGCGCGCCGCTTTCGCGCAGCACCTCGAACATGCGCGAGGGCTTGTCCTCCATGAGGCCGCGCGCGAGCTCCTGCCACACGCGTTCGGGCACCAGCGCATCGACCTCGCCCTCGGCCACCATGTCCCGCATCAGCGCCAGGGTTTCGGGCGCCACCGAAAAATCGGAGAAGCGGGCGGCGAAGCGGGCCAGCCGCAAAATGCGCACCGGGTCTTCGCGAAAGGCGCCGGTGACATGGCGCAGGACTTTGGCCTGCAGGTCTTTTTGCCCGCCGAAGGGGTCTATCAGCGCGGCAAAGTCGGGCTCGAAGCGGCCGGGCGCATCGTCGCCGCGGGACGGGGCCGCGATGGCATTGATGGTCAGGTCGCGCCGCGCCAGGTCCTGCTCCAGCGTCACATCGGGATCGGCATGCACCGCAAAGCCGCGATAGCCGCGCGCCGTCTTGCGCTCTGTGCGAGCCAGCGCGTATTCCTCGCGGGTCTCGGGATGCAGGAAGACCGGGAAGTCCTTGCCCACGGGCAGGTAGCCCTGGGCCGCCAGCGCCTCGGGTGTGGCGCCCACGACCACCCAGTCGTGGTCCTGCACCGGCAGGCCCAGCAAGGCATCGCGCACCGCGCCACCGACCATGAAAATCTTCATGGCCGCAGTTTAGGCTACTCGGCCTTTGTCGCTATCCCGGGTATCAGGAAAACACCGGCCGGAAGAAGCTGCGTTCGTAGCTGATGATGCAGCCGGTGGTTTCGGCGTACTTGAAGGCCGCCAGGCAGTCCTGGTCGGCAAAGGAGCGCTGGCGATAGGTTTCATACGCGGCCAGGCTGTCAAAGGTGAACAGGGCCAGCGCGATGTTGTTGGCGCCTTCGCTGGGCATGAAGTAGCCGTGGTGTTTGCCGCCGAATTTTTCGACCAATGGAATCCACAGCTTGCCGTAGTGCTCGAACTCCTTGAGTTTTGCGGTGTTGAGCACGTAGCGCAGGTAAATCGTGACCATGGGAGCTCCTGCTTCAGCGCTTGACGCGGTAAGGCTCTTCAAATTCGCGGAAATCGTTTTCGGCGAGCGCATCGTCTATCCAGGCCTTGACGCCGGGCAGGGCGCTCACGCGCTGGATGTAGGCGTTGATGGCCGGGGGCACCGGCAGGGCGTAACGGCTCAGGCGCATGCAGACGGGCGCGAAGAAGGCGTCGGCAATGCCGAATTTGCCGAAAAGCATCGGCCCCTTGTATTGTTCGAGCAGCTCGGTCCACATCTCAACGATGCGTTGCACGTCGGCGCGTACGGCCGATTTGTCGCGCCAGATCAGCTGGCCCATGTCGGACAGGTCGGCCTCGATGTTCATGGGGCAGGCTGAGCGCAGGGCGCCGAAGCCGCTGTGCATTTCGGCGCAAATGCTGCGGGCCCGGGCGCGCGCCTTCAACTCTTGCGGCCAGAGTTGTTTCTCGGGAAAGCGCTCGGCCAGGTATTCGGCGATGGCCAGTGTGTCCCACACGACGAAGCCGTCGTCATCCAGCGCGGGCACCCGGCCGGCCGGATTCACGCCGCCGATTTTTTCCTTGAAAGTGGAGTTGGCGTCGAAAGAGTCAAAACGCAGCTTGACTTCTTCAAACGCAATGCCGGCCTGCTTGAGCAGCACCCAGGGGCGCATGGACCAGGAAGAGTAGTTTTTATTGCCGATGTAGAGCTTGAGCATGGAATCTCCGTCCGCTGTGGTGAAGTCAAGAAGGTCAAGGTGAAACGACTTGCGATGCTACAACCCGGTTTGCGGGCCATTGATGCAAAAAAGCCGTGAAATTGATGCGGCCCGCTTGACGCAACTACACAGCCCAGCATCGCGCGGGCCAACCGCAGCCTGTCCGATCCCTAGCGTCGAATAACAAATTCACGCTACAGTGGAGCGTTTCACCCAAACTGCCGGTGAACCTTTCCCGGCAGCATAACAAGCGAGATCAAGCCATGATTCTGGGAGATTTGGTGCAAATCCTGATGAAAGGGTTGTTTCGGCGCGAGCAAACGGTCCCGGTGACACCTGCACCTCCCATTGAGCACTTGCCGGCGGCTCCCGTTATCCCGCCGCGGGCGGTTTCCGCTGCGCCGGCGTTCCTTCCGAAATACTCGCCGCCGGACAAGGACGCTGTTCCCAGTTTCTTTTCTCCCCTGTTCTGGGGTACGTCGGACGATGAAGCCGTGGCGAACGACGTGAAGGCCCTGACCGCAAAGCTCGCGCAAGGTTATTACTTCGGGGACAACCTGCTGACCTGGGCGCGTAACCTGTCTCTGTTGGACGACGGCCCTTTCATGGCGGCATGGGCGGGCAACGCAGAGAGTGATTCCGACAGGGCCATTGCATGGCGGCGCTATGTACTGGCCTGTGCCGCCTACCATTGCGTGCACCTGGAGGGGGATTTCGTCGAGTGTGGCGCCTATACCGGAGTTGGCATCAAGACGGTCGTCGATTATCTCGGAGGTACTGCGTTTCCCAAGACTTTCTGGGGTTACGACCTTTTTGAGCATGACAACAGCATGCTCAACCACTCCATGCCGGAGCACGGCGACGGCCTCTACAAGAGAGTGCGGGAAAAATTTGAATCTTATCCCCAGGTCCGAATCATCAAGGGGCGAATTCCTGAGGTATTCGCAGACGGCTGCCCGGAGCGGATTGCCTACCTGCACATCGACCTGAACCAGGCGCCTGCCGAGATCGCCTCACTGGAGTATTTGTTCCACCGCATGGTTCCGGGCGGCATTTTGATACTCGACGACTATGAATGGTCCGGCGCCTACCGCAGGCAGAAGCTGGCCGAGGATGCCTGGTTCGATGAGCGGCAGTACCGCGTGATGCCGCTGCCCACGGGCCAGGGCCTGGTGATCAAGCGCTAGCTCCACAGCCAGCGCCTGCCTGGAGCCTGTTGCGCAAGGGGCTAAAACCGCCCCGCTGTCTTGCGCTTGGCCGTCAGCCCGCTGCGCAGCCCCTGCTCGCCGAGGTAGGAAGGGCCTATGGCCTCCAGCGAGGCCGGTTGTATGCCCAGCGCCTGCAGGCCCGGCAGCTTGCCGCCGGCCACGTTGTCGCTGGCCATGGCGTCGAGGTTGTCGCGGCTCATCATGGGTTCGCCGGGGGCCAGCTCCATGAGCGCAGCCTGCAGGCGGCCCAGCGGTGCGGGCAGCGCGACCACCGGCCGGCCCTTGCCGCCATTCACGCCGGCGCAGCGGCCCGCCAGCTGCATAAGCTGCCGCAGCGTATACACCTGGGGCCCGCAGGCCTCGTAAATCTGGCCCACGGTGCCTGCGTCCTGCAGGCATTGCACGATGGCGTCCGCCACGTCTTCCACCCATACAGGTTGAAAGCGCGCATCGGCGGCCGCCAGGGGAATCACTGGGAACACTCGCTGCAGCCGCGCAAAGGTGTTGAGGAATTTATCCTCGGCGCCGAAGATCACGCTGGGCCGCAGCACCGTCACATCAAGCCCGGTGCTGAGCATCACGGCCTCGCCGCGCGCCTTGCTGCGCTGGTACATGGAGGGCGAGCCGGGCGACGCGCCCAGCGCGCTGATGTGGACGATGCGGCGCAGGCCGCTGGCCTCGCAGGCGCGGGCCAGTTCCAGCGGCAGCTGGACATGCGCCTTGTCAAATGCGGCCTGCGAGCCATGCAGGATGGCGATCAGGTTGACGACGGCGTCGTGGCCCGCCAGCAGGGGCGCCAGCGAGCTGCTGTCGTGCGCATCGGCTTGCACCACGTCGACCAATGGGAGCATCTGCAAATGCCGCGCACTGTCACGCCGGCGCGTGACCACGGTGACGCGGCATTGAAGCTGCGCGAGCTTTTCACAGACGTGGCGCCCGACAAAGCCGGTACCGCCGAGGATGAGGATTTTGTTCATAGGCGCTAATTTAGCGCTTTTGCGTGTCCGCGGACTGTGCGACGCGCGGCAAGCTTTGCGGACTCAGTCTTTTTTTGCGCGGCTACCACTGTGGGGCTTGGGCAGCGGGTCGGGCTTTTCCACCAGGCGTAGCAGCCGGGGCACCAGCGCCAGAATCCCCAGCGCCAGCAGCGTGCTGAGCACGGCGGTCGCTTCGCGCCCCATGCCCGCGGCCACGCCGATGGCGGCCGTCAGCCAGATGCCGGCGGCCGTCGTCAGGCCTTTGACCTGTTCCTCGTCGCTGTGGCCCTTGGCATGGCCCTTGAGGATGGTGCCCGCACCCAGAAAGCCTATGCCGGCGACGACGCCCTGGACTACGCGGCTCAGGTCGGCGCTGAGCATGCCCGCCTGCTGCGACACCAGCACAAAGAGCGCGGCGCCCATGGCCACCAGCATGTGGGTGCGCACGCCGGCCGCCTTGCCTTTTTGTTCACGCTCAATGCCCAGCAGGCCGCCCAGCAAGGCCGCCAATAGCAGGCGCAGCATGACGCGGGTGGCCTGCTCGGCGTCAGGCAGGTCCGAAAACTCGGAAGCGATGGTGTCGCCGATCTGCTGCAACCAGTTGGGTGTCATGCGGGCTCCTTGTTGGCTGTTCGGTGCACGGAGGTGTCCCGCCGAATGTAAGCGGCTGCCACGCCTTGCCGCGTCAGCGAAAAGCCCGTCGGACTTTAGGGATAGACCTTTTCCCCACGCTGGAGCATGGCGAAGAATTGCGCCAGGCGCCGCTCGCGCGTCTCGGCTTTTTTTGCCGTCTGCAGCCTGAACAGGATGGCGAAGCGGTTGCGTGAATCGAGCGATTCGAAGAAGGCTCTGGCCTTGTGATTTTTGGCCAGCAAGGCCGCCAGGTCCTCGGGAACGGTCGCTTTGCTTTGCGCGTCGTAGGCGGCGTCCCACCGGCCGTCGGCTTTGGCGCGTTCGACTTCAGCCAGGCCCGCCGGCTGCATGCGTCCCGATGCGATCAGCGCAAGCGCCTTGCTGCAGTTGACCTTGGACCAGATGCTGCGCGCGCGGCGCGGCGTGAATTTCTGGAGGAAGAACTGCGCGTCCAGCGCATTGCGCTGGCCGTCTATCCAGCCCTGGCAAAGCGCGGCCTCAAGCGCCTCGGCGTGTGTGGTGGAAGGGATGCCCGAATCCTTTTTGGCGATCTGCAGCCAGGCGCCGGGAGCGCTGGCATGGTTTTTGGCCAGCCAGGTTTCCCAGCTTTTGGTGGTTTTGCAGTGGAGTGTGGGTAGGGTGTCGGGGGATGCGGGCATGCGGCATTGTGCGTGAGGTGCCGGGGCAGCGGCAAGCCGCCTTGCGCTTGGCGACCTGCGGCAGGATGTCGGTGGCGCCGCGCGTGAGGGAGCCTTCCCGGCTACGTTGCACTCTGCCTTTTGATGAGCTTGGGTTACTGCTGTCGCCTGGAGGTCTGCCGCCAGGGTTGTTCCGAACAGGTGTCGCATCCGCGATCAAGCGTAATCCATGGAACCTGCTTATGATTTATTGGGGGCCACCAACTCATCCCGATTGCACCCCAACGTGACCCCCCATAAATCGTAAGCAGGTTCTTTATGCAAGGAAATGTTCGTATAGGCGCAGGCCTGGGGTTCTATGGGGACGCCTGGGAGCCGGTTGCCGCGAGCATCGAACGCGGCGGCGTGCATTACATCGCCAGCGACCATCTGGCAGAGCTGACGCTGGCCATCCTGCAGAAAGACCGGCAGCGTGATGCGGCGCTAGGCTACGCGCGCGACGTGGTGCCCATGCTGGTGAGCTTATGGCCCCTGATGCAAACGCACGGCGTCAAATTCATCTGCAACGCAGGAGGACTGAACCCGGCCGGTGCGGCGGCGGCCTTGCGCGCGGCATTTGCCGGCAAGGGCTGGAAGGCGCGCATCGCGGTCGTCACCGGTGATGACGTCCTGCCCCGGTTGCCGGCGCTGGCGCCGCCGCATATGTTCAGTGCCCGGCCCTTCGATGCCGTGCAGGATCGCATGGTGTTTGCCAATGCCTACCTGGGCGCACGGCCGATTGTGTCGGCGCTGCAGCAGGGCGCCGACATCGTGATCACCGGCCGCGTGGCCGACGCGGCGCTGTTTCTTGCGCCGCTGGTGCATGAATTCGGCTGGAAGCTTGAAGACGCCGCCACGCAGCCCGAGCTGGACCGGCTGGCCCAGGGCCTGGCGGTCGGGCATTTGCTGGAGTGCTCGGGTCAGGGAAGCGGCGGCAACTTCGGCAGCCAGTCCGCGTGGAAGGCGATACCCAACCTGGCGCATATCGGCTATCCGATTGCCGAGGTCAGCGAGGACGGCGCTGCGCTGATCACCAAGGCGCCGGGCACCGGTGGGCGCGTCAATTTCGACACCGTGCGGCAGCAACTGCTTTACGAAGTGCACGACCCCACAAGCTACATATCACCCGACGTGGTGCTGGACCTGTCGGCGCTGAAGCTGCAAGACCTGGGCGAAGACCGGGTGCGCATGACGGGCGCACGCGGCCGTCCGCGGCCGGCGATGCTCAAATTGGTGGGCGGTTTTCGCGACGGCTACAAGGCCGAGGTCACCTGGGGCTTCAGCTGGCCCGATGCCTGGGACAAGGCACAGGCGGCAGTCGCCATGGTGAAGGCCCAACTGGCCGGCCGGCGCATGGCGCATGACGAGCTCTTCGTCGAATATCCGGGACTCAACTCGGCGCACGGTCCGCTCGCCCCTCTGCCCGCGCCCGACGCGCTGGCCGAGCTCAACGAGGTCTGGGTTCGCATGGTGGTGCGCACGCAGGACAAGGCGGTGGCGGACGGATTCGGCCGGCTGTTTCCATGGATGGCGCTGAGCGGGCCGGCCTATAGCTGCGGCTTTCATGGCCTGAGCAGCAGCAGCGAGCTGCTGGGCATCTGGCCCGCGCTGCTGGACCGTGAAGCGGTTGAAGCGGCGGTGCGTGTGGAGATGGTGTCCCCATGAAAGTGCAGCTTGCGAAGCTCGCGCACGCGCGCAGCGGCGACAAGGCCGACTGGGTGGACTTCGGCCTCTTCGCCTGGAACGAGGCGGGCTACCGGTTGATTGAGCGCGAAGTCACCGCCGAGCGGGTGCGGTCGCATTTCGCACCCTGGCTGCCGGGCACGGTTCAGTGCTGGGCCTTGCCCAACATCCTGGCGCTCAAGCTGGTGCTGCAGGGGGCGTTGCAGGGCGGTGGGGCGCGCAACCTGCGCATGGACAACCTCGGCAAGGCCCTGGCCGCGGCCCTTCTGCGAATGGAGATTGAAGTGAGTGAGGCCGAATTCGCCGAAGCCGCCGCCGCGCCGCGCGTGGGCTGGTGGCCGTCATGAGCCGCGGCGGGCAGGCGTAGGCCTCAGTTTTTCGCGATCTTGCGCGGCTTGCCGAAGTCGTCGATCGCCACGTAGGTCAGGCTGGCCTCGGTCACCTTGATGTAGCGGCCCTGGGCCCGGAAGCGCTCGGCATAGACCTCGACCTGCACCGTGATGGAGGTGGTGCCTATGCGGGTGAGGCTGGAGAAAAACGACAGGATGTCGCCCACACGCACCGGCTGCTTGAAGATGAACTGGTTGACTGCCACCGTGGCCAGCCGGCCGTCGACGTGGCGTGCCGGCACGACCGAGCCGGCCAGGTCGACCTGCGCCATGACCCAGCCGCCGAAGATGTCGCCGTTGGCATTGCAGTCGGCGGGCATGGGGATGACCTTGAGCACCAGCTCCTTGTCGGTGGGCAACTGGACGTTCAGGGCGTCTTCCGCGTGAATGTCCGTATGGGTGCTTGATTCGATAGACATAGGCACAATCTGAAAAGTCAAAATTATTACAACAACCCTCACGATTGTCCCTCATGCGCTCCCGAGCTTCCGCCGCCGATTCTTCCCTTGCCCTGCCCGTGGCCCCGACGGCGCCCGGCGGCGGCACGGCGCCTGCGCCGCGGCGCTCCGACTGGGATACCCTCAAACGCCTTTTCCCCTACCTGTGGGACTACAAGTGGCGGGTGATGGCGGCGCTGGGCTTCATGGTGGGCGCCAAGCTGGCCAATGTGGGTGTGCCGCTGCTGCTGAAAAACCTGGTCGACGCCATGAACTTCAAGCCCGGCAACGTGCAGGCCGTGCTGGTGGTGCCGGTGGCGCTGCTGCTGGCCTACGGCCTGCTGCGCCTGTCGACCACGCTGTTCACCGAGTTGCGCGAGCTGGTGTTCGCCAAGGCCACCGAAGGCGCGGCGCGGCGGATTTCGCTGGAGGTGTTCCGTCATCTGCACGCGCTCAGCCTGCGCTTTCACCTGGAGCGGCAGACCGGCGGCATGACGCGAGACATCGAGCGCGGCACGCGCGGCGTGCATTCGCTGATTTCCTATTCGCTCTACAGCATCATCCCGACCCTGATCGAGGTGACGCTGGTGCTGAGCCTGCTGGCCGTCAAGTTTGATGCCTGGTTCGCCGTCATCACGGGCATTGCGCTGGTGTTCTACATCTTCTTCACCGTGACGGTGACCGAGTGGCGCACGCAGTTCCGCAAGACCATGAACGAGCTGGACTCGTCGGCCCACAGCCGAGCCATTGATTCGCTGCTCAATTATGAAACCGTCAAGTACTTCAACAATGAAGAGTTCGAGGCCGCCCGCTACGACGAAAACCTGGCGCGCTACCGGCGCGCCGCGATCAAGAGCCAGAACACGCTGAGCCTGCTCAACGCCGGGCAGCAACTGATCATCGCCATCGGGCTGGTCGCGATGCTGTGGCGCGCCACGCAGGGGGTGGTCGACGGCCGCATGACGCTGGGCGACCTGGTGATGGTCAATGCCTTCATGATCCAGCTCTATATCCCGCTGGGTTTCCTGGGCGTGATCTATCGCGAGATCAAGCAAAGCCTGACCGACCTCGACAAGATGTTCGTGCTGATGGAAAAGGAGCGTGAAATCGCCGACCTGCCGGGCGCCCTGCCCATCGCCATCGAGGGTTCGCCGGCAGTGCGGTTTGAAAACGTGAATTTCGCCTACGACCCGGCGCGCCCCATCCTGCACAACGTGAGCTTTGAAATCCCGCCGGGCAAGACCGTCGCGGTGGTGGGTTCCTCAGGCGCCGGCAAGTCCACGCTGGCGCGGCTGCTTTACCGCTTTTACGACGTGCAGCAGGGCCGCATCACGATTGCCGGCCAGGACATCAAGCAGGTCACCCAGTCCAGCGTGCGCCAGGCCATAGGGATCGTGCCGCAGGACACGGTGCTGTTCAACGACACGGTCGAATACAACATTGCCTACGGCAAGCCGGGTGCCACCCACGAGGAGGTGGAGGAGGCGGCGCGCGCGGCGCGCATCCACGGCTTCATCGCTTCCACGCCGCTGGGCTACCAGACCATGGTGGGGGAGCGCGGGCTCAAGCTCTCAGGCGGCGAGAAGCAGCGCGTGGCCATCGCCCGCACCTTGCTGAAGAATCCGCCGGTGGTGATCTTTGACGAAGCCACTTCGGCCCTCGATTCCGCGAATGAGCGGGCCATCCAGACCGAATTGCGCGCCGCCGCACAAAACAAGACCACGCTGGTGATCGCGCACCGGCTGTCCACCGTGGTCGATGCGCACGAGATTCTGGTGATGGATGGCGGGCGTATCGTTGAGCGCGGCACGCATACGCAATTGCTCGAAGCCGAGGGCGCTTACGCGCGCATGTGGGCGCTGCAGCAGAGCTCACCCGAGGCCTAGGGCTGCGGCCTGGGCGGTTTGTATTTCTGCGGACAATTCGGGTCACTATTTGCGCAAATGCGGCGCCATCGCCCGGCCATGGGATTCCCCGTAGGCCGAAATGCCTCACAGGCTCGCATAATCGGAAGACCCGGCGGCCAATGTTGACCGCTTGGTTTGCCTTTTGGAGCCTGCATGAGCTTTCACGCCAGTGACTTTGTACGTCCCCGCCGCGCCCGGCCGGCGCACGCCGTGACGGCCCGCCCGGGCGCGTCCAACCGGGGTCGCTAGACCTATGGAAACCAAATGGCTGGAAGATTTCGTCAGTCTGGCTGAAACACGCAGTTTCAGCCGCTCTGCCCAACTGCGGCACGTCACCCAGCCGGCGTTTTCGCGGCGCATCCAGGCGCTGGAGGCCTGGGCCGGCACCGACCTGGTTGATCGAAGCTCCTACCCCACGCGCCTGACGCCGGCCGGCGAAACCCTGTACAGCCAGTCGCTGGAAATGCTCCAGGGCCTGCAATCCACCCGTGCGATGCTGCGCGGCCATACTTCGGCGGGGCAGGACGTCATCGAGTTCGCCGTGCCGCACACGCTGGCCTTTACCTTTTTCCCGGCCTGGGTCAGCAGCCTGCGCGAGAAGTTCGGACCCATCAAAAGCCGGCTGATCGCGCTGAACGTGCATGACGCGGTGCTGCGCCTCGTCGAAGGCAGCTGCGACCTGCTGATCGCCTACTACCACGACTCCCAGCCGTTCCAGCTGGACCCTGACCGCTATGAAATGGTGTCGCTGGGCCAGGAGGTGCTGGCGCCTTTTGTCCGGGCCACGGCTTCGGGCGATCCCGAGTACAGCCTGCCGGGACGTGCCGGCCAGCCCCTGCCTTACCTGGGGTATGCGCCCGGCGCCTATCTGGGCCGCATGGTGGACATGCTGCTCAAGCAGTCCACGACGGCCATCCACCTGGACCGCGTCTATGAAACCGACATGGCCGAAGGCCTCAAGGCCATGGCGCTTGAAGGCCACGGCATCGCGTTTTTACCGCTCAGCGCCGTCAAAAAAGAGCTGCGGGCCAAAAAGCTCGTAAGCGCCGGCGGCAACCTGGAAATGACCATGGACGTGCGGGTATACCGCGAGCGGCCCACGTCCAAGGAGTCGGCCAAAAGCCATGCCCAGGCGCTGTGGAGCTACCTGCAGGCGCAAACCAGCAGCCGTGAAAAAGCGGTCGCACGCGGCGGCCCCACCCCGGGCGCGAGACTGGGATAGATACGCACACTAGTAGTAACCCTAAGTGGTTATAAGAAAAATGCATGGAAGATCGTTGAAACAGCATTGGTGTTTTCAGACCCGCAAATCTACAGTTCGTGACGTCCAAAATTTGATGCTTGCCCGTGCCCCCAGATTCATCCTCCACCCCGCTTGCCGAGCCAGCTCCCACGCCTGCGGCGGCCACACGCACCGAGCACGACTTCCTCGGTGAAAAGCAGATCCCCGTAAGCGCCTACTGGGGCGTGCACACGGCGCGCGCGGTCGAAAACTTCCCGATCTCCGGCACCCGTATTTCGGCGATGCCCGATCTGATCCGCGCACTGGGCTTTGTGAAAAAAGCCGCCGCGCGTACCAACCAGCAGCTGGGGGCGTTGGACGCCAGACGGGCGGACGCGATCATGAGCGCCTGCGAAAAGCTGATTGCCGGCCAATACCATGACCAGTTCGTGGTCGACGTGATCCAGGGCGGCGCCGGCACTTCCACCAACATGAATGCCAACGAGGTCATCGCCAACCTGGCGCTGGAAACGCTGGGCATGGAAAAAGGCCGCTACGACGCCCTGCATCCCAACGACCACGTCAACGCCTCGCAAAGCACCAACGACGTCTACCCCACGGCCGTGCGCATCGCCCTGTGGTTCGCCATCGAGCGCCTGCTGGCCTCCATGGCCGTGCTGCGCGGCGGCTTCGAGGCCAAGGCGCATGAGTTCCGCGACGTGCTGAAAATCGGCCGCACGCAGCTGCAGGATGCCGTGCCCATGACGCTGGGCCAGGAGTTCCTCACCTACGCGGTCATGATCGGCGAAGACGAGGCCCGCCTGCGGGAAGCGCGCGCACTGATCCAGGAAATCAACCTGGGCGCCACCGCCATAGGCACCGGCATCAATGCGCCGGCCGGCTATGCCGACATCGTTTGCCGCCATCTCGCCGAGGAATGCGGCGTGCCGGTCGAAAAAGCCGCCAATCTGATCGAAGCCACGCAGGACACCGGAGCCTTCGTGCAACTCTCCGGCGTTCTCAAGCGCGTGGCCACCAAGCTCAGCAAGATCTGCAACGACCTGCGCCTGCTCTCCAGCGGCCCGCAAGCCGGATTCGGCGACATCCGGCTGCCGGCGCGCCAGGCGGGCTCGTCCATCATGCCCGGCAAGGTCAACCCTGTGATACCCGAAGTCATGAACCAGGTCGCCTTTGAAGTGATAGGCAACGACATGACGGTGACCATGGCCTCTGAAGCGGGCCAGCTGCAACTCAATGCCTTTGAGCCCATCATGGGATGGAGCCTTTTCAAGAGCATTGAACACTTGAGCCAGGCTTGCCTCACACTGCAGGCTAACTGCGTGGCAGGCATCGAAGCCAACCGCGAACTACTGGCCAAACGCGTGCGCGAATCGGTCACCCTGGTCACCGCGCTCAATCCCATCATCGGCTACGAAAAGGCCGCGCTCATCGCCAAGACAGCCATCGCCACCGGTGCACCGATCGCCGAGATCGCCGAGTCGCTGGGCATCATGACGCAGGCCGAAGTCGAGGCCTTGCTGGTGCCCGACAAGCTCACGCAACCCCTTCCGCTGGTCGCCTGAGCGGGCGCTGGCACAAAGACTGCTTACATCTGCCGTATAGTTCCGGACTTCTTTATGCGTGCACCACTTTGAAAACCCGGCAATCGCGGCCTCGCGCTGGTTTGCTGCCACGCACACTTGCACAACCTGTTTCCCCCTGAGAGGCCGGGTAAACCTAGGCCAGTCCCGGGTACCATCTCTCTAGAATAGTTCGCTAACCGTTTCATTCATTACAGGAGATTCCATGAAACTCAAGCTTGTCGCTCTGTCCGTCGCCCTGCTCGCCACCGGCGCCGCATTTGCCGACACCCTTTCCAAAGTCAAGGCCTCCGGCGTTGTCACCATGGGCGTTCGTGATTCTTCCGGCGCGCTGTCCTACACCCTGGGTGACGGCAAATACACCGGCTACCATGTCGAGATCTGCCAGCGCATCCTGGCCAGCCTCGAAAAAGCCGCGGAACGCAAGCTGGAAGTCAAATACCAGCCCGTGACCTCGCAGAACCGAATTCCCCTCGTGCAGAACGGCACGGTCGACATCGAGTGCGGCTCCACCACCAACAACGCGACCCGCCAGAAAGATGTGGCTTTCGTCGTGACCACCTTCGTCGAGGAAGTCCGCATCGCCGTGAAGGCCAACTCCGGCATCACCTCGGTGGCCCAGCTCAGCGGCAAAACCGTAGCAACCACCACCGGCACCACCTCAGTGCAGACGCTGCGCAAGAACAAGCGCGCCACCGGCGTCGAGTTCAAGGAAATCTTCGGCAAGGACCACTCCGACAGCTTCCTGCTGCTCGAGTCGGGCCGTGCTGACGCCTTCGTGATGGACGGCTCCATCCTGGCCGGCAACATCGCCACCGCCAAGAAGCCTTCCGACTTCAAGATCGTCGGTGAAGTGTTGAGCGTCGAACCCATCGCCATCATGATCCGCAAGGACGACCCACTGCTCAAGCGCCTGGCTGACGACACGGTCAAGAGCATGATCAAGTCGGGCGAGCTGAACAAGCTGTGGACCAAATGGTTCCTGTCGCCGATCCCTCCGAAGAACACCAAGGTCGGCCTGGCCCTGAGCGCCAGCACCAAGGCCGCCTGGGACAACCCGAACGACAAGCCCATGGAAGAATACGCCCAGAAGTAATTCTGGCCAGGTAAGGAACAACCCCGCCGGTCGCCTTGCACTGGCGGGGTTTCCCGTTTACCGTCGCAGGGAAAACAAGACAACAACCACAACAACCATTTGCTGGAGCCGTGATGACTTGGGATTGGCAGGTATTTTTGAATGATGACGGTAGCGGTCGAACCTACCTGCAGTGGATGTTTGACGCCTGGGGCTGGACGCTGTCCGTCGCGGGGGCCTCCTGGGTAATCGCCATGCTGTGTGGCGCGATCATCGGCACGCTGCGCACCTTGCCCAATAGCCCCTGGCTTGTGCGTTTCGCCAATGCCTGGGTCGAGCTGTTCCGCAACGTTCCCCTGCTGGTCCAGATTTTCATCTGGTACTTCGTGGTTCCCAAGGTTTTCCCCGCGATGAAGGAGCTGCCCAGCTTCATCCTGGTGGTGTTCGCCCTGGGCTTTTTCACTTCGGCGCGTATTGCCGAGCAGGTCAGGGCCGGCGTCCAGGCGCTGCCGCGCGGCCAGCGCTATGCCGGCATGGCCATGGGGTTCACGACCCTGCAGACCTACCGCTACGTGATCCTGCCCATGGCTTTTCGCATCATCATTCCGCCGCTCACCAGCGAATCGATGAATCTCTTGAAAAACTCCTCCGTGGCTTTCGCGGTATCCATCGCCGAACTCACCATGTTCGCCATGCAGGCGCAAGAAGAAACTTCGCGCGGCATCGAAATCTACCTGGCGGTGACGGCGCTGTACGCTGTTTCGGCCTTCGCGGTCAACCGGGTCATGGCCTTTGTCGAGAAGCGGGTGCAAATCCCCGGCTTCGTCGTTGCCGGCTCAACGGGCGGAGGTCACTGACATGCTTGGACTCGACATGAGCTTCCTGAACTGGGACATGATTTCCCAGTTCGTGATCAAGGGCTTCATCTTCAGCATCGAGCTGACCGTCATCGCCACCATAGGCGGCATCATCTTCGGCACCGTGCTGGCCCTGATGCGCCTTTCAGGAAAATCCTTCCTGACCATTCCCGCGACCTTTTACGTCAACGGCATGCGCTCGATTCCGCTGGTCATGGTGATCCTGTGGTTCTTCCTGCTGGTCCCGGCATCGTTTTACAGCCTGATTCCCGGCGGCAGCAATTACCGCGCCGAAATTTCAGCCATCATCACCTTCGTCGCCTTCGAAGCCGCATATTTCAGCGAAATCATGCGCGCAGGTATCCAGTCCATCTCGCGCGGCCAGGTCAATGCCGGGCGAGCCCTGGGCATGACTTACGCGCAGAACATGAAGCTGATCATCCTGCCGCAGGCGTTTCGCAATATGGTGCCCATCCTGCTCACGCAGACCATCATCCTGTTCCAGGACACCTCGCTGGTCTATGCGATCGGCGCCTACGACCTGCTCAAGGGTTTCAGCACCGCCGGCAAGATTTACGGCCGCCCTGAAGAGGCCTACCTGTTGGCTGCTGTGGTTTATTTCGTGATCTGCTTCGGGCTGTCCTTCATGGTCAAACGCCTGAACAGCAGAATCGCCATCATTCGCTGAGAACGCCGCGTCAAGCAGGCAATCCTCATAGAGCACACTGGAGAAGAAGATGATTGAGTTGAAAGAAGTTTCCAAATGGTACGGCGACGTGCAGGTTCTCAACAATTGCACCACCAGCATCAAGAAGGGTGAAGTGGTCGTGGTTTGCGGGCCTTCCGGCTCGGGCAAATCCACCCTCATCAAGACCATCAACGCACTGGAGCCTTTCCAGAAGGGCCAGATTTTCGTCGACGGCAAGGCCGTGCACGACCCCAAGACCGACCTGCCCAAGCTGCGCAGCCGCGTCGGCATGGTGTTCCAGAATTTTGAGCTGTTTCCTCACCTGAGCGTGACCGAAAACCTGACGCTGGCGCAGGTCAAGGTGCTGGGCCGCAAGGCCGACGAGGCTAAAAAACACGGCCTCAAGTACCTGGACCGTGTGGGCCTGATGGCGCACAAGGACAAATTCCCCGGCCAGCTGTCGGGCGGCCAGCAGCAGCGCGTGGCGATTGCCCGGGCGCTGAGCATGGACCCCATCGCCATGCTGTTTGACGAACCCACTTCCGCGCTCGACCCTGAAATGGTCGGCGAGGTGTTGGATTGCATGATGGGCCTGGCTGTTGAAGGTATGACCATGATGGTGGTGACCCATGAAATGGGTTTTGCCCGCAAGGTCGGCAGCCGCGTGATTTTCATGGACGTGGGCGGCAAGATCCTGGAAGACTGCACCAAGGACGAGTTCTTCAACCATCCGGAAAACCGCAAGCCGCGCACCAAGGATTTTCTTAACAAAATCCTGTCGCACTGAAAGATCATTGCAACTGCGACCAAAGAAGAAAAACCAAAAAGCCCCGCACCGCGGGGCTTTTTTATGGGTGCGCGGTCTGGAATCCGATGCGGCCGTCGCAGGTGGATTTCCCTGAGGTGTTACGCTTGCTGAAGCCTGTCCGGACAGGGCAAAGCGGCCCTGCAGCGCCGGCGGTGCGACAATTCGGGCATGACTTCAGCCACCAGCACCTCCGCTTCGACCCGGACCTCCCTGACCCTCACCCGCCCTGACGACTGGCACCTGCACGTACGCGACGGCGAAGCCCTGCATACCGTTGTGCCGCACACGGCAGCGCAGTTCGGCCGCGCCATCATCATGCCCAACCTGCGCCCGCCGGTGACCACCGCAGCCCAGGCCGCAGCCTACCGCGACCGCATCCAGGCTGCGGTGCCGGCTGGCGTGAAGTTCGAGCCGCTGATGACGCTCTACCTCACGGACAACCTGCCACCCGAGGAGATTGCCCGGGCCAAAGACACCGGCGTCGTCGCCGCCAAGCTTTACCCAGCAGGCGCCACCACCAACAGCGATGCCGGCGTGACCGACTTGCGCAAAACCTACAAGACGCTGGAGGCGATGCAAAAAGCCGGCCTGCTGCTGCTGGTGCACGGTGAAGTCACTTCATCTGACATCGACCTGTTCGACCGTGAGGCCGTGTTCATCGATACCCAGCTGATCCCGCTGCGCCGGGACTTCCCCGAGCTCAAGATTGTTTTCGAACACATCACCACTCGCGAGGCCGCCCACTACGTGCGCGACGCCGGCAAGTTCACGGGCGCGACCGTCACGGCGCATCACCTGCTGTACAACCGCAACGCGATTTTCACCGGCGGCATCCGCCCGCACTACTACTGCCTGCCTGTGCTCAAGCGCGAAACCCATCGCCTGGCGCTGGTTGAGGCGGCTACCAGCGGCAACAACCGGTTTTTCCTCGGCACCGACAGCGCGCCGCACCCGGCGCACCTGAAAGAACACGCTACCGGTTGCGCGGGCTGCTACACCGCCCATGCCGCGATGGAACTTTATGCAGAGGCCTTCGACGCGGCCGGCGCGCTGGACAAGCTCGAGGCTTTCGCCAGCTTTAACGGCGCCGACTTCTACGGCCTGCCGCGCAACACCGGCACCATCACGCTCAAGAAGGAGAGCTGGCACCCCCCCGAGAGCTATGCTTTCGGCGAGGCCGAACTCAAGCCCCTGCGCTCGGGCGAAAGCCTGCCCTGGAAGCTGGATACCGGGAGCTGAACCATGGACCACAAGCCGCGCGTTGCCCTGCTCATAGACGCCGACAACTCGCCGGCGTCCAAAATCGACCTGATCCTCAATGAGCTGTCGACCTTCGGCGAAACCAACATCCGGCGCGCCTACGGCAACTGGAAAAAGAACGAACTCAAAGGCTGGGAAGAGGTGCTGCACGAGCACGCCATACGGCCCATGCAGCAGTTCGACTACACCAAGGGCAAGAACGCCAGCGACATGGCCATGGTGATTGACGCGCTGGAGCTGCTTTACACCGACCGGCCCGATGCTTTCGGCATCGTCTCTTCGGATGCCGATTTCACGCCACTGGTCATGCACCTGCGCGCCAAGGGTGCGGCCGTCTACGGCTTCGGCGCGCAAAAAACGCCCGAGCCCTTCGTCAACGCCTGCTCCCGCTTCCTGTTCCTCGACAAGCTGCGCCCCATTGCGGCCGACGCCGCCGCGGGCAGTGCCCATGGCGACCACAAGGACGACGGGGAGGCCGTCTCCGCCGCGCCCCTGCGGGCCACATCCGCGCAGCTGCGCCAGGACGCCAAGCTCGTCATGCTGCTGCGCAACGCGGTGCAGGCCGCGGCCGACGACGAGGGCTGGGCGCGCGTGGGGGCGGTCGGCACGCAGATCGCCAACCAGGCCTCCTTCGACCACCGCAACTACGGTTATGCCACGCTGACCAAGCTGCTGGTGGCCACCCAGCTCTTCGACATCGCCGACGAAGGCAAGTCCACGGTCATGGTGCGCGACAGAAAGCAAGCCAAACCGGCGAAGGCCTGAGCACCATGGCAAACCCGCCGCCGCTGCCCCCCATCGACTGGGAACGCCCCTGGCTGCAGGCCTGGCGCGAACCCGGCCAGCGCGCGGCCTGCGCGGTCACGGCGGGTGTTGCATTGCACCAGGCGCTCAATGCCGTCCAGTCTGCGCCGGTTTGCTTCGCGCCCCAATGCACGCTGCCATCCGGCGAGGCCTATGAGAGCTTTATCGCCAGAACCCGGCTGTGCCCGACGCGCGAGGGCGCACACGATTTTTTCAACGGTCTTTGCTGGATGCGCTTCCCCGAGACCAAGCGAAAACTCAACCAGCTGCAGGCCGCCGAGATCGACGCCGTGGGCATAACGCCCGTGCGCGGCCCGGTGCGCGACGCCCTCACGGTGTTCGACGAAAACGCCGCCTTCCTGTCGGCACCGCAGCCCTTGTGGGACGCACTGCTCGCCCGCGACTGGAGCAATCTTTTCATCACCCACAGGGCGCTGTGGCAGCAGGCCCGGCTCGTGCTGTTCGGCCACGCCCTGCTCGAAAAACTGCTGAGCCCCCGCAAAGCCATCACGGCCCACGTCTACCTGGCGCAGCCGCCCCTGGGCACCATCGCGGAGCTGGACGCCTGGGTGGCGGCCGACCTCAGCGCGGCCAGGCTGGCTGCCAAGCCTTTTGCGCCCTTGCCGGTGCTGGGCGTGCCCGGCTGGTGGCCCGAGAACGAGAACTTTTCCTTTTATGATGACTCCCTTGTATTCCGCAAGGCTGTCATAAATAACAGATAAAAATCAGCGACTTGGGCGCGGGCACCGCTTGAACCGGGCCCGCAGGCCCTCATATCCTGCGCAAGGCGGGCTTTTTTACCGACCCCACGGAGAACCCATGAAACGTATTTTCCTGTTTGTCCTGACCAATATTGCCGTCGTGGCGGTGCTGGGCATTGTTGCCAGCCTGCTGGGCGTCAACCGCTACCTCACGGCCAACGGCCTGAACCTGACGGCGCTGCTCGGCTTCGCGTTGGTCATGGGCTTTGGCGGCGCCATCATCTCGCTGCTGATCAGCAAACCGGTCGCCAAGTGGAGCGCTGGCGTTCGCCTTATCAACGAGCCGCAGAACGCCGACGAAGCCTGGATCGTCGAGACCGTGCGCAAGCTGGCCGAGAAGGCCCAGATCGGCATGCCCGAAGTCGGCATTTTTGAGGGTGAGCCCAACGCCTTTGCCACCGGCGCCTTCAAGAACTCCTCGCTGGTGGCTGTCTCCACCGGCCTGCTGCAGGGCATGACCAAGGAAGAAATCGAAGCCGTGCTGGGCCACGAGATCGCCCACGTCGCCAACGGCGACATGGTCACCATGACCCTGATCCAGGGCGTGATGAACACCTTTGTGGTCTTCCTCTCGCGCGTGATCGGCTACGCCGTCGACAGCTTTTTGCGCCGCGGCAGCGACAACAACTCCGGCCCCGGCATCGGCTACTACGTCAGCACCATCGTGCTGGACATCGTGCTGGGCTTTGCCGCAGCCATCGTCGTGGCCTGGTTCTCGCGCCAGCGCGAGTTCCGCGCCGATGCCGGCGCCGCGCAGCTGATGGGCCGGCGCCAGCCCATGATGAACGCCCTGGCCCGGCTGGGCGGCATGCAACCCGGCGAGTTGCCAAAAGCCGTGGCGGCCATGGGCATCACCGGCAGCATCGGCAAGTTGTTTGCCACGCACCCGCCGATTGAAGAGCGCATTGCAGCATTGCAAAACAGCCAGGCTTAAGGATCAAAAGGCGCCCCGCACAGGGCGCTTTTTTTTGCACCTCACCTCACGGGAGTACGGACATGAAAAACTGGATCAAGCAGAACCGCAGTTTTCTGGTGTTGCTGTTGTTGTTCGGGTTGTTCCGCACTGCGATCGCGGACTGGAACCCCATCCCCTCGGGTTCCATGCGGCCCAACCTGCTCGAGGGCGATGTGGTCTTCGTCAACCGGCTGGCCTACAACGTCAAAATCCCGCTGACCGACACGGTGCTGGCACGCACCGCCGACCCGCAGCGCGGCGACGTCGTCACCTTTTCATCGCCATTGGACGGCGTGCGCCTGATCAAGCGCCTGGTCGCCGTGCCGGGTGACGTTGTGGAAATGCGCGCCAAGGTGCTCATCATCAACGGGCAGGCGGCGCGCTACGAGGCGCTGGATACCGTGCTGGAGCCGGCCGGCCCGGTGGGCGTGCTGGTGGCTACGCACATGAAGGAAACCACGGCCCAGGGGCAGCATGAAATCCAGTGGCTGACCGGGGTGAAAGCCAAGGACGACTGGGGCCCGATGACGATTCCTCCAGACCAGTTTCTGATGCTGGGCGACAACCGGGATAACAGCGCCGATTCGCGCTACATCGGGCTGGTGCCGCGCCAGTTGCTCATCGGCCGGGCCGAGCGCATCCTGGTGTCGGCCGACATTCTTGAGAAGTGGCAGCCCCGCTTCGAGCGCTTCGGTCGCTCGCTTTATTGACGCTGCCGCGCGTTTACTGAGGCTGGGCCGTGCTGGCCCGAGGCGATCGCTCCACCGCCTGTGCGACGTCAGCCGGATTCATGCCGTACATCTCGGCAAACTGCTCCACGCTTTTACCGCTGGCCTCAAAGGCCCGCATCAGCGCTTCACGTTTGGCGGTCTGCACCGCGATCTCGGCAAAAGCTTCATCGAGCAGCGCATTGGCGGCCTCGTCCTGGGTGCGGGTGCGTTCGGCGTACTCTTCGCGGCTCAGGCCCGAGGCCTCGATGGCGGCGACCAGGCGGGCGCGGACATTGGGACGCAAATCCTCCTTGGAGCGCGCCTGGCGGCGCCGGAACACCTCCATGATGGCGTGGTGCACATGCTCGGGCGCCACCGGCTCCACGGGCTCACCCTGCAGGTTGTGGCGCGGAAGGCCGGCCGCCACGCATTCGAGGTAGCGGGTGGAGCGCGCGTGCAGACCCAGCGCGACCTTCAGTTCCTCGCGCTTGAAGGTGTCCGGGTTTTCGGCCAGCAGGTCCTGGAAGGCGCCCAGCTTGAGCGGCAGAAACTGCGCGCCGAACATTTTCGGATAGAGCTCGAACAGCTTTTCCAGCACCGGATGGACTTCGCGCGTGCGTTGCTGCGGCGGCGGGGCGGTGGACCGGGAGCGCTGCTGCTGGCTGCGGGGGCGCTTGGCGCGCGGGGTGGGTGTGGTGGTGTCGGTCATGGGGGTGGGGTGAAAAGGTGGAATGCCGCATGTTCAGGCCGCTAGCGCGGCCTGAACATGCGAAAGAGGTTGTCGGGGGTGACGGCAAAATAATCGGCTGGCCCGCCGCCGCGAAGAATGGGCTGGGCGGCCGCCGTGTCGTAAATGCCGTCCTTGAGCAGATGCTTTGCAATGTACACCCCGACGACTTCGCCCAGCACCAGCCACGTGGGCACTGGCACGCCGTCGGCGCCCTGCAGCTGCAGGATTTGCGTCAGCTTGCACTCGAAGGACACCGGGCTTTCCAGCACGCGCGGCGCGGCGATGCGCTGCGAGGCTGTGGGCGTGAGGCCGGCCAGCTCGAACTCATTGACTTCGGGCGGCACCATCGCGCAGGACTGGTTCATGGCCTCGGCCAGCGGCCGGGTCGCCAGGTTCCAGCCGAACTCGCCGGTTTCGCGGATGTTGCGCAGGCTGTCCTTGGCGCCAATGCTGGCGAAGCCAATGATGGGCGGCGTGTAGTTGAAGGCGTTGAAAAAACTGTAGGGCGCCAGGTTGAGCTGGCCCTTCGCGTCCCGCGAGGAAATCCAGCCTATGGGCCGCGGTCCCACCATGGCGTTAAAGGGGTCGTGCGGCAGGCCGTGGCCTTTGGCGGGCTCGTAGTAGTGGAAGTCGTCAGCGGACATCATGCAGCTACCCGTTCTCGCTCGACATCCCGAAGAACGTTGCGCGCCAGCGCCTCGGCGACCTTGATGCCGTCCACGCCGGCCGAGAGAATGCCACCCGCGTAACTCGCGCCTTCGCCGGCCGGGTAGAGGCCGCGCACATTGACGCTTTGCAGGTCCTCGCCGCGGCTGATCTTGATGGGCGAGGAGGTGCGTGTCTCCACGCCGGTCAGCACCGCGTCATGGGTGTCAAAGCCCTTGATCTTTTTGCCGAACATCGGAAAAGCCTCGCGCATGGCCGCAATGGCGTAGGCGGGCAGTGCCGACGACAGGTCGCCCAGGGTCACGCCCGGCTTGTACGACGGCGTGATGCTGCCCAGCGCGGTCGAGGGGCGGCCGGCGATGAAGTCTCCAACCAGCTGCCCCGGGGCGCGGTAGTCGCCGCCGCCCAGCACAAAGGCATGGGACTCGAGCTGGCGCTGCAGCGCGATGCCGGCCAACGCATCGCCTGCTTCGAAGCCGGGGTAGTCACGCGGGTCTATGCCGACCACGATGCCGGCGTTGGCGTTGCGTTCGTTGCGCGAGTACTGGCTCATGCCGTTGGTCACCACGCGGCCGGGCTCGGAGGTCGCGGCCACCACCGTGCCGCCCGGGCACATGCAAAAGCTGTAGACCGAGCGGCCGTTGCTCGCATGGTGCACCAGCTTGTATTCGGCCGCGCCCAGCGAAGGATGGCCGGCATGGCGGCCCCAGCGCGCGCGGTCGATGATGCCCTGCGGGTGTTCCACCCGAAAGCCGATGGAAAAAGGCTTGGCCTCGATGTGCACGCCGCGCTGGTACAGCATGGCGAAGGTGTCGCGCGAGCTGTGGCCCAGCGCCATCACCACCTGGTCGGCGCGCATCTCGTGGCTTTGGCCCGTGGCCTGGTCCAGCACCGTGAGGCCGCGCAACTGCCTGCCTTCCGGGCCGCTTTCGATGAGCACGTCGGTGACACGCTGCTCAAAGCGGATCTCGCCGCCCAGCGCGACGATTTGCGCACGCATGTTCTCGACCACCTTCACCAGCTTGAAAGTGCCTATGTGCGGATGCGCCTCGAACAGGATGTCGGCCGGTGCGCCGGCTTTCACGAATTCGTTCATCACCTTGCGGCCCAGGTGGCGTGGGTCCTTGATCTGGCTGTAAAGCTTGCCGTCGGAAAACGTGCCGGCGCCGCCCTCGCCGAACTGCACGTTGGACTCCGGGTTGAGCACGTTCTTGCGCCACAGCCCCCAGGTGTCGCGGGTGCGTTGGCGCACCGTCTTGCCGCGCTCCAGCACGATGGGCTTGAAACCCATTTGCGCCAGCAGCAGCGCCGCGAACATGCCGCAGGGGCCGAAACCGACGACGACGGGGCGCAGCGGCAGGCCGGCGGGCGCCTGGCCCACCGTGCGGTAGGCCATGTCGGGTGTGAGCAGGATGTGCGGGTTGCCGGAAAACTTCGCCAGCAGCGCGTTTTCCTGGGCTGCGTCGGCCAGCGTGACGTCGACGATGTAGACCTTGAGCAGGTCCGCTTTTCGGGCGTCGAAGCTGCGCTTGTGGATGTGGACGTTCTGCAGGGCGGCCGCGGCGACGCCCAGGGTCCGGGCTACGAGGGTGGGCAGGGCGTCTTCCGCATGGTCCAGCGGAAGTTTGAGTTCGGTCAGGCGAATCATGAAAAGGGGCTCGTGTTGATCAAGCAGCCCGCATTTTAAAGGGCCCAGGCTCCCGCCGCCTGCTGGCGGATAATAGGCCCGTGAAGCACGCCAGACCGCCGCTGGTGCAATCTGGGAAACCAGGCACTGGAGGAACGTCCGGACTGCACAGGACAGCGTAGGAGGTAACACCTCTCCACCGCGAGGTGAGGATCAGAGCAACAGAGACGAGTCGGCCTTGGGGTAACCCCGGGCCGGGTGAAACGGGCAATCTCTACGCGCAGCAATACCAAGTAGGCCAACGTTGATGTGGTTCCGCAGAGTTGGCGGGTAGGTAGCATTGAGCCGCGGGGGCGACCCCCGGCCCAGATTAATGGCGGTCACACGGGCAACCGAAAGGGAGCCCGCGCACAGAATCCGGCTTATCGGCGGGCTTCACACTAATCCAGGTATCCGACGCCAGGTCACCAGGCGGCGTGTATCGGCAGCAATAAAAAAGCCCCGTTCAGCAATGAACGGGGCTTTTCTTTTTTGGGGCCTCGTGTCGGCCCTGCCTGCGCTGCCTTATTTGGCAGGAGAGGCGGCGGCAGCTGGCGCCGAAGCGACGCCTGCGGTTGCGGCCGCGGCGGGCGGTGCGCCGAAGTACTTGGTGTAAATCTTGTCGTAGGTGCCGTCGGTCTTGATGTCGGCCAGGCCCTTGTTCAGCTTGTCCAGCAACTCGGCGTTGCCCTTCTTCACGGCCAGGCCGTACTGCTCGGCGGCGAAGCTCGCGTCGCTGATGGTCTTGAACTTGGCATCGCTGTTGTTGTTGACGTAGTGCACCACCACGCCGTTGTCGGCCACTACGGCGTCCACGCCGCCGGCTTCGAGTTCTTTCAGTGCCAGGGGTGTCGATTCAAAGCGCTTGATGTTGGCGCTCTCCTTGCCTTGCAGCTTGGACACCACTTCATCGCCCGTCGTGCCGTTCTGCACGCCGACCTTGAGTTTCTTCAGGTCGTTGAACTTGGCGATCTTCGAATCCTTTTTCACGGCGATCAGCTGCTGCGCGTCGAAGTAGGGCGTCGAGAAATCCATGGTCTGCTTGCGCTCGGCCGTGATGGTGATGGATGACACCAGCAGGTCGCGGTCGCCTTGGGCCAGGGTGTTGAAGATGCCTTCCCACGGCGTATTCACGAATTTCACCTCGATGCCGGCCTTTTTGGCGACAGCCTGCACGACCTCGATGTCAAAACCGACGATCTCGCCTTTTTCATTCTGCGATTCAAAAGGGGCGTAGGCGGCGTCGGTGCCCACCAGGTAGACCTTTGCGGCTGGTGCGGGGGCGGAGGCGGCAGCTGCCGGTGCGCTGGCAGCGGGCGCCGGTGGCTCGGTCTTGCTGCAGGCGGCCAGGACGATGCCGGCGATCAGGGTGCCGGCGGTTTGCAGGAAACGTCGCGTTGTGATGGAGTTGGAAGACATGAAGTCCCTTGGAAATGGTTGAAATGATGGTGATGCCCTCAAACCATGCTGTCAGGCATGGCCCGGCATACGAACAAAAAGTATAAACCGCAGCCTCAGAGCCAGACAGCCCCTTTCAGTAGCCTTGGCGACCGTTCCGGGCCTTGACGCCGGTGAATACCCTTAGCCAGGGCACAGGGTTTAGCAACTTTCACGCCACAGTAGCGCCGGTACTTGGCGATGGACGGCAAATCCGGGCCGATGCGGTGCTAAAGCGCGAGCCCCAGTTCCCGCACGCGGTCAACGTGCGCCAGCAGCGAGCGTTTGGCCAGGGGCCAGATGCCGGGGTCGACATCGTCGTACGCCAGCTTCACCCAGTCGTCCATGGACCCTTCAGGCTGGGCGCGCATGGCGCCAATGACCTTGGCCTCTCGCTTGAGCCGGTGTGCCTTGAGCTGCGCAATCGCGCCTTTGGCCTCGCCCAACACATAGCCGTGCGCGGGCAGGATGAATTCGATGCCGTGTGTGTCGCAGGCCGCCGCCAGCGAATCCAGGGAGTCGAGGTAGGCCGTCATTTCGCCGTCCGGTGGGTTCACCACGGTGGTGCTGCCGTTAAGGATGTGGTCGCCGGAAAACAGCAGGCCGTCTTCAACCAGCACAAGGCACAGGTGGTTGGCCGCGTGGCCGGGGGTAAACATCACCTGCAGGGTGTGCTCTTGCCCGGCCCCCTTGAGCACCAGCCGTTCCTGATGGGCGAGCGCACGATCCGGTGCGAAGAATGCCTCGGGACGGGCGGTGGCGGCCGAAGGCAGCCCCAGGATGGGCGGGCGGCTTGTGCAGAGCGCCTGCAGCGGTTTCGCGCCCGGTGAATGGTCGGCATGGGAATGGGTGCAAACGATGGCCTGGATGCGACCTTCCGTGGCTTCGTAGAGGCGCTGGATGTGGCCCGCATCGTTGGGGCCCGGGTCTATCACGATGTAGCCGCTGTCAACGCCACCGACGATGTAGCTGTTGGTGCCTGGCCCGGTCATCATGCCGGGATTGGGGGCCGTCAGGCGCATCACATTCTTGAGCAACGCCACGGGTTGTGCGTTCTGCCAGTCCAGTGCGTGAACGATCTGGCCGTCGGGGCAAGCCAGCGCAAGCTCGCCATAGGGCGCTTCGTGTTCCATATAGCGTGCTTCCTTGCCGCCCAGCAAGCCGGCGCGCGGGCAGGAAGTCCAGAGCGGAATTTCAGAAGCGCAGGCGGCGAGCACGGAATCGACATCGGCATAGTGCTGCAGCTTTTCGAGTGTGCGTATGGTGGGAAAAATGATGAAGAAGCCGCCCTCCGCGTGCCGCGACAGCGCGTCGGCCGGCCGCACCCAGACCGGCTCGAACTGTTCGGCCTCGTCGGCCACCGGGTTCTGGCCTTCGGGCATGCGCGCCACCAGGAAGGGCACATCAAAACGCCGCGGCAGGTCGCGGTCGGTGACCCAGTGCGCCAGCACAAACACCTCTGCGCCCGCCAGCGTGAGGCCGCGCTCCTTGCACTGCGCGGCAAACGGCGCCTTGCGGTCCAGCGCAGCAATGTCGGCCGTGGTGGCGTGGCTGCCGTCGGCATGCCGCGCCAGCAGCACGCCGAGCTCTTCAAAGCTTTCACGGATCGCCGCGATGGCCTGGGTCAGGTGCAAGTCGCTTTGCGTAGCCCGCCGCGTGGATTGGGTGTGTGCCGCGACGTCCGCCGCATCGATGCCGCCGCCGGGAAAGACGTACGCGCCCGGTGCGAAGCTGGCCGTCATCGAGCGGCGCGTCATCAGCACCTCGATGCCTTGCGCGCTGTCGCGCAGCAGCAGCACGGTGGCGGCCGGGCGCAGAGGGGCGGGGTCGCGGTGAGGGTGGAGTTGTTGGGAAGGGCGGGGCATTTTTGGATTATGGCGTTTGGGGGTAGGTTTTGCTCCCGTGGTGCGGTACAGGTATTCGGCTGTTTGGTATTCCTGTCCCCACCCCTTGTGTATGCGCCGAGGAGCGCAGGTCCAGACGGACAAGGGCAAAAACGTGTTTGAGCGAAGCGAGTTGTTTTTGACCCCGTCTGGACCGAGCACCGCAGGTTGCCCCGTAGCGAAGCGCAGGGGACGCAGACACCAGGGTCGCCTTTTCTTTTGCTTACTTTTCTTTTGGCGAAGCAAAAGAAAGTGAGTTGCCGCCGGGCAACCCCCGGCCAGCAGCTCTCAGCAGAGGAAAGAGGAGGAAGAGCGCGCAAGGCCGGCGCAAGACCCGGCCCAACAGAACCACAGATAATCCCCTCATGCGAATCCGATTCACCAAAATGCAAGGCGCGGGCAACGATTTCGTCATGCTCGACGAGACCCGGGGCCCGTTGGGCCTGAGCACCGCCCAGTACCGTTTTCTGGCCGACCGCCATTTCGGCGTGGGCGCCGACCAGATTCTGACGGTGCGGCCTTCGCCCGCGGAAGGTATCGACTTCGAGTACGTGATCCACAATGCCGACGGCGGCGAGGTGGAGCAGTGCGGCAATGGCGCGCGCTGCTTTGTGCGTTTTGTGCGCGAGCAGGGGCTGACGAGCAAGGACGTCGTGAGGGTCAAGACCCTGAGCGGCATCATCGAGCCGCGCATGCAGGCCGATGGGCGCGTCACGGTCGACATGGGGGCGCCGGTGTTTGAGCCGGTGCGCGTTCCGTTTGACGCTGCCGGCCTGACGCCCGTGGCGCAAGGTTCGTGGGAGAAATGGCCGCTGGCACTGCCGGGGCAGGCGCAGGCGGCGCCGCTTTTCATAGGCGCGCTGTCCATGGGCAACCCGCACGCGGTGCAACTGGTGGATGAGGTCGATACCGCGCCGGTGCTGCAAACCGGCCCGCTGATCGAAAACCACGCGCGCTTTCCGCGCCGCGTGAACGCCGGCTTCATGCAGGTGGTCTCGCGCGGGCAGATACGTTTGCGTGTCTACGAGCGCGGCGTGGGTGAGACGCTGGCTTGCGGCACGGGCGCCTGCGCGGCCGTGGTGGCGGGCATACGCTGGGGTCTGCTGGATGCGAAAGTGGATGTCATGACGCGGGGCGGCCAACTGACCATCGAATGGCCGGGCAAGCTCGATGCGCCTGTCATGATGACGGGGCCGGCGACCACGGTGTTCGAGTCCGAGATCGAAATTCCCGACGGAGTCTGAAAACGGTCTTTCCACGAAAGCGGATGTAACGCGGGCGCCCTGCGCCTTTGCGTTCGCCACAAAACTGAGGACAATCCCCGACATGAATCCAACCGAACACCCCATCACCGAAGACGACATCGCCAATTTCCTGGCCAATACGCCCGACTTCTTCGAGCGCCATGCCGAGTTGCTGGCTTCGGTGCAGTTGTCCAGCGGCCACGGCAACCGTGCCGTCAGCCTGCAGGAGCGCCAGGCGCTCATGCTGCGTGAAAAAATCAAGGGCCTGGAAACGCGCATGGTCGAGATGATTCGCCACGGCCAGGACAATGTGGGCATCGCCGACAAGATGCAGCGCTGGACGCGCAAGCTCCTGCAGGCCGCGCAGGCGCGCGACCTCCCGGGCGCGGTGGTCGAGGGCATCACCACTGAATTCCTGATCCCTCAGGCGGCAATCAAGGTCTGGGACGTTAACGGCATTTTTTCGGACGAGAGCTTCGCCACCGGCGTGAGCGAGGACGCCAAGGCCTTTGCCTCTTCGCTGGGCGCGCCTTACTGCGGCGTCAACTCGGGCTTTGAGGCTGCCGGCTGGTTGCCCGACCCCGCCGTGGCGCTGTCTATGGCCATGATTCCGCTGCGCGCCGCCCAGGGCGCGGAGGCCTCGGGGCTGCTGGTACTGGCCTCGCCTGATCCTGAGCGCTTTCACAGCGGCATGGGCACCGACTTCCTCGAACGCCTGGGCGAACTCGCCGGCGCGGCGTTGACGCGCCTGCGGCCCCAGCAGGTGGCTGCCGCTTAAGCACCAGAGCCATGGCGCAGACGTCCCCTCTCGCGCCGAACATCACGCCGCAAGCTGGTGGCGCCGGTGCTCCGCCGGACCTGCTTGCGTCGAATCCGCTGGTTGAGCGCTACCTCGAGCACGTGCGTGTGGAAAAGCGCCTGGCCTCGCGCACCGTGGAGCTGTATGCGCTGGACCTGCAGAAACTCGAGGCCAATGCCCGCCAGGCCGGCGTGGAATTGACCGGCGTGCAAAACATCCACATGCGGCGCTGGGTGGCGCAAATGCACAGCGCGGGGCGCAGCGGCCGCGGCATCGCGCTCATCCTTTCTGGCTGGCGCGGGTTTTATACCTGGCTGGGCCGTGAGGGCCTGGTCAAGGGCAACCCGGTGCAGGATGTGCGCGCCCCCAAAGCTGCCAAGCCTCTGCCCAAGGCCCTGAGCGTGGACGAGGCGGTGCAACTGGCCGCCTACGAGGCTGACGCTGCCGACGGCGACCCGGTGCTCGCGCTGCGCGACCAATGCATCACTGAACTGCTGTACGGCTGCGGGTTGCGCATCGGCGAGTTGGTAGGGCTGGACGTGCAGGCCAGCGCCCAGGCGCGCGGCTGGATAGACCTCGACGCGGCCGAGGCCCACGTGCTCGGCAAGGGGTCCAAGCGCCGTAGTGTGCCGGTGGGCGCCGCGGCGCTGCAAGCGCTACGGCAGTGGCTGGCGATGCGTAGCGGCTGGGCGCGTGAAGACCAGGCCCTGTTCATCAACCAGCGCGGCACGCGCCTGACACCGCAGCACATACGTGTGCGCCTCAAGCAGCGCTCGCTGAAGGCGGGGCTGGCCACGCCGGTGCACCCGCACATGTTGCGCCATTCCTTCGCCAGCCATGTGCTGCAGTCCAGCGGCGACCTGCGCGCCGTGCAGGAATTGCTGGGGCACGCCAACATCACGACCACGCAGGTCTACACGCGGCTGGATTTCCAGCACCTGGCCAAGGTGTATGACGCGGCGCATCCGCGGGCTGTTTCCAAAGCCGGCGCTGCCCCGGAAACGGCCCAGGCCGGCAAGGCTGCGGGGTCGGCCAAAGGCAAAACCTGAGCAGGCGCAAGGGCGGCTCAGGCAGCTTCAGGCGGCTTTGGGCCGGTCGCGCCGGGTCGGCCGCAAAGGTTGCGGCTCACCGAGCATGAATACCGCGCGCTTGCCGTCGGCGGGCGCTGAAGCCAGGCGCTCCTCAAGCTGTGTCAGCAGGCCCTGCGCATTGGAACCCTGCTGGGGCACCAGCGCGTAGGCCACATGCACCTGCGCCACGCAGTCCACGTGCAGGCCCTTGTAAGGCATGAGGCAGCGCGCCACGATGCGCGGGCCCAGCGTGCCGGCGTCCTCAGCGTTGAACGGGCCTTCCACCAGCATGCCAAAGCGCCGCTCTGACAGCCGCGCGGCGCTGTCGATCTCGCGGGCGGTAGACAAAAGGCGCTCGGCCACGCGCAGCGGCAGCTCGTCGGCCGCCTTGCGGCCGAAATCGCGCTGGATCTGCTCGGAGTTGACCAGGTCGATGATCATCACCGCGCTCTGGTGGCGCAACCGCTCGGAGCGCGCGATCATGCGGATCAACCGTTCGGCGAACACATGGCCGTTGATCAGGCCGGTGGCCGGGTCCACACGGTCCAGGCCCTGGATGCGGCGTATGTTTTCGCGGCGCTGCTGGCTGCGCAGCATCAGCACCAGCATGACGATGGGCAGGTGCAGCGCCACGGCAATCTGCATGCCGTGCTGCGTCAGGAAGCCGATGGGCACCAGCTCGGCGTTGCGCGCCATGGTCCAGCCGGCGGCGATCAGCACGGGCACATAGGCCAGCACCAGCCCGGGCGCGGAACGGTCGCCGCGCCGCCAGGCCCAGGCCAGGACCAGCATGCCGCTGAATTGCAAAAGCAGCATGATGGGAATGAACACGCCCATGCGCGAGGCCGAGGGCAGCAGCGCCAGCAACACGGCCATCAGCGCGCCCAATGCGGCCTGGCCGACCATCAGCCGGTGCAGGCGCAGCGAACGCTCCGGAAGGGCCACAGCCGCCGAGATGAAAAGCAGCGTGGCCGAGACCGTCAGCATGGGAAGCACCGAGGTGGCAACGTCGCTCCAGCCGGGCCAGGCCGGCCACAGGTGGAGGCCGGCGATGCCGGTGACGGTGGCCTGGGTCAGCGCCAGCAAGGTGACACACAGCGCGTAAAAGCCGTAGGCGGCATCGCGCAGCGAGACGGCGCCCAGCGCGGAGATCAGCGCGGCCAGGCCGGCCAGGCCGAAGAAAATGCCGAGGATCAATGAAACGCGCTGCTCGGAATAGCTCAACCGCCCTTCGCTGATGAATTGCAGCGGCGCGCTGAAAGCGTGGCCGTTTTCCAGGCGCAGCAGGTAGTTGGATGGCACCTCGGCCGACAGCGCAATGGGCAGCAGGGGGTGGCGGTGCGGGACCGGCCACTTGTTGACCGCGACCAGGTCGCCGGCGCGCTGCTCGGTCCACTGGCCCGCGCCGTCCAGTGTGTAAAGCGATGCCCGGTCTATGGACGGGTAGGGCACCTCCAGGTACCAGCGCTCGGTGTCGGGCGCGGGCGGCACGTTAAAGCGCACCCACATCGCATAACCGCTGGTGACCGGGTAGATCGCGTCGGCGCGCGTCGGCTTCCAGGGGATGTCGGGCGAGGCGGCGACCTGCTCGGGCGTGAACTGTCCGGTGGTATCTATCCAGTAGTCCCCCCAGTCCTGCAGCGCCACCGGCTGTATGTCCGCGTCCAGGTCCAGCACCGTGCGCGAGCGGGCATCCAGGCTGGTCAGTGCCAGGAGCGAGCCCATCAGCAAGGTCATCGCCAGGCCCAGCAGCAGGGCGCGTGCTGTCGCGGCCGTACGCATCACATTGCCCGCAGATGGCCTGTGTTTCGTCCGGTTCGCAAAAAAGTAATCAAAAATCATTAACCCTCAATTGTCGCAAACTTTCTGGAAGGTACGGATTCTTGGTTTTGGGGAGCTGTCCTGGTGAGCATTTTGCGGAGGCGGCCCAGGTCGGGCAAGGCCTTCTTGCCCCTGCCGCGACAATAGCGCGATGAAAACAATTCGATTGCGGGATGGCAAAGAGCGCTCCCTGTTGCGGCGCCACCCCTGGATTTTTGACGGCGCCATCGCCAAGGGCGGCGGCGATGCTGGTGAAACTGTGCGGGTGGAAAGCCACGCTGGCCAGTTCCTGGGTTGGGCGGCCTTTAGCCCGGCCTCCAAGATCCGCGCGCGGGTCTGGAGTTTTGACGAGGCTCAGCGCATTGACGCGGCGTTTTTTGAGGCCCGCATTGCCCAAGCCCTGAAGGCCCGGGAGCTGTTCGACATCCAGAGCGACGGTCGGCGCCTGGTCCACGGCGAATCCGACGGCCTGCCGGGCCTGGTGGTTGACCGCTACGGCGACACCCTGGTCGCCCAGTTCTCCAGTTGCGGCGCGGAAAAATGGAAAAGCGTGATCGTCGACGCCTTGCTGGCGCAAACCGGGCTGACGCGACTGTATGAGCGTTCCGACGCGAGTTCACGCGCGCTGGAGGGCCTGCCCGAAGTCACGGGCTGGCTGAAAGGCTCGGGCGAGACCAGCATCACCATCACCGAACACGACTGGAAGCTCAGCCTGGACATTGCCGAAGGCCACAAAACCGGCTTTTACCTGGACCAGCGCGACAGCCGGCAAAAATTTGCCGCCTACACGCGCCGGCTCAAGTTCGGCCAGGTGCTCAATTGCTACTGCTACACCGGCGGCTTCACCGTGGCCGGGCTGGCCGGCGGCGCCGGGCATGTCACCTCCATTGATTCGTCGGCCCCGGCGATTGAGCGGGCCCGGGCCAATGTGGCGCTCAACGGCTTTGATGCCGGCCGCACCACGCTGCTCGATGCCGATGTGAACGCCTCGCTGCGCCAGTTCCAGAAGGAGGGCCGCACTTTCGACGCCATCGTGCTGGACCCACCCAAATTCGCGCCCACCGTGACGCACGCCGAGCGCGCCGCTCGCGCCTACAAGGACATCAACCGCCTGGCGCTGTCCATCCTGTCGCCCGGCGGCGTGCTGTTCACTTATTCGTGTTCGGGCGGCGTCAGCGCCGACCTGTTCCACAAGATCGTGGCCTCAGCCGGCATAGACGCTGGCGTGGATGCCTTTATCTCGGAGCGCATGGGCGGCGCGCCCGACCATCCCATGACGGTGGCCTTCCCGGAAGGTGAATACCTCAAGGGGCTGGTACTGGTGAAGCGGGTGGGTGGTTGAGGGCTTTTCGGCGGGGCTTGACAGCCTCTGTAAAGTAACTGTTGGCCGAGGTGGTATTCGCCGCGCCCCCGCGAGGGGCTTGAACCCACCGCTAAACTCCCCAGCTTGGGTTCTCGCGGCCGGCCCGCGTTCCCGCAACCCCCGTTTTTAGGTAGACACCATGAGCTTGATCCCCGTCACCATCCTCACCGGCTTTCTGGGCTCCGGCAAAACCACGCTGCTCAAGCGCGTGCTGACCGAGGCGCACGGCCAGAAGATCGCCGTCATCGAGAATGAATTCGGCGAGGAAAACATCGACAACGACATCCTGGTCAACGACACCACGGAAAACATCATCCAGATGAACAACGGCTGCATCTGCTGCTCGATCCGCGAAGACCTGCGGGAGACGCTGCAACTGCTGGCCGCCAAGAAGCGCAAGGGGCTGCTGGACTTCGACCGCGTGGTGATAGAAACCACCGGCCTGGCCGACCCCGGCCCGGTGGCGCAGACCTTCTTCATGGACGAGGAAGTCGCCGAGCAGTACCTGCTGGACTCCATCCTGACCCTGGTGGACGCCAAGCACGCCGCCGGCCAGCTCAACGACCGCCAGGAGGCGCGCCGCCAGGTCGGTTTCGCCGACCAGATATTCATCAGCAAGTCGGACCTGGTTGCCAAGGACGAAGTCGAGGCGCTGATGCACCGGCTCAAGCACATGAACCCGCGCGCCCCGCAGACCGCCGTGCATTTCGGCGAGGTGGCGATCAAGGACGTGTTCGACCTGCGCGGGTTCAACCTCAACGCCAAGCTGGACATCGACCCCGATTTCCTCAAGGAAGACGATCACGCCGGCCATGGCCACGATCACGACCATGAGCACGGCGAGCATTGCGACCACCCGTCCCACGCCCATGACGGGCACGAAGGCCACGGCCATCACCACCACCATGACGACGACGTCAAGAGTTTTGTCTTCCGCTCCGACAAGGCCTTCAGCCCGGCCAAGCTCGAGGACTTCCTGGGCGCGGTGGTCAATATCTACGGCCCGCGCATGCTGCGCTACAAGGGCGTGCTGAACATGGAAGGCACCGACCGCAAGGTGATTTTCCAGGGCGTGCACCAGCTCATGGGCAGCGACCTGGGGCCCGCCTGGGCCGAAGGCGAGAAGAAAAACAGCAAGATGGTGTTTATCGGCATCGACCTGCCCAAAGATATTTTTGTGCAGGGTCTGGAGCAATGCCTGGTTTGAGGTAGGCTGTCCGCCTGTAGCCTATAAAAGGCGGAGGGCTTCATGTTTGTCTCGATTCTCCAACTATTTGGTTTTTGGGTGTCACAGGGCGCTGGCGAGCCGCTACAATCGCGCGCCGACCAAAATACCCGGAAGATCGAATTGGGAGGCCAGTCAGGCAAAAAACCGGCTAAAAAGCGGGTTGAGAGCCGCTTTTTGGCGGTTCTCGGGACTGGCAAACGGCGAGTAAGGCAAACAAGGCAGACAAACCAGGAAATCTGGCAACAGCTAGGGTTGGACCGTTGCGCTGCAGCAGTCTGGCCAGGAAGCTGCCACGGAGGCTCCAGGGCCATCCCAAGGCTGTTTTCCAGAGGAGACACATTGTGAAAGCCCCAGCGAAGAAGACCAAAACGCCCGCCAAGGCTGCAGCCAAACCGGCCGCCAAGACAGCCGTGAAAGCCAAGCCGGCGCCCAAGGCGGCAGCCAAGGCCGTGAAGAAAGTTGCCAAGCCCGCCGCGAAAAAAGCGGCGAAGCCGGCACCCAAGGCTGCACCCCAGAAAAAACCTGCCGCAGCCGTCAAGAAAACCGCTGCCAAGCCTGTGCCTTCCAAGGCCAAGGCCGTCGCCAAACCTGCAAAGCCAGTGCTCAAAACCACACCGAAACCCGCCGCGAAACCGGCCGTCAAGCCCCCTGTGGTGAAAGCCGCCGCCAAACCCGCGGCCAAGCCAGCCGTGGTTGCCCCCGTGCCGGCGCCAGCGCCGGCTCCCGCTCCCGTGGTGTCCGGGCTCATGGCCCCGCCTCCTCTGAAACCTGGCCGGCGCAGCTCGGCCCGGGTTGCTACCCAATCCCCCCCTCCCGCACCCATGGTGCCAACCCATGCGCCCGACGCAGCCAAAGCCAGTTACTCCACAAAGACCGAACGCGTGATCGCGCCGCCGCCCCAGGCAGCGGCCAAAAAAGACCCCAAGCTTGCCAACAACTGGAAGACCAAGTCCGCTGAGCAATTGACCGACGACGAAGTCAAGGCCATGCCCGATTCCGAGTACATGAACGAAAAGCAGCTGGCTTTCTTTCGCCACAAGCTGTCGGTGCTCAAGCAGGACATCCACAACAGCGCCGGCGAAACCACCGAGCACCTGCGCGAAGACACCGTCGTGGTGCCCGACCCGGCCGACCGCGCCACCATCGAGGAAGAGCACGCCCTTGAATTGCGCACCCGCGACCGCGAGCGCAAGCTGCTCAAGAAAATCGAGCAATCGATCGCCCGCATCGACTCCGGCGATTATGGTTATTGCGACGAAACCGGCGAACCCATCGGGGTTGGCCGGCTGATTGCGCGCCCCACGGCTAACCTGTCCCTGGAAGCCCAGCAGCGCCGGGAACTGAAGCAGAAGATGTTTGGCGATTGACGCCAGGCTGCTTATTGAAGTATTTTGAGTCGTCCTGCCATGTCAAAAGAAGATACCGCTTCAGGCCTGCTGTCCAAGATGGTGAAGTTCGTCCGGAATCCGGCCACGAACTGGGCCGACCTGGACGCGGCTGCCACGGACAAGGACGAAGCCATGAGCAAGCAGTTGCTCAAGGAAATGATAGAGCGCAAGCGGCAGAACGACTTCGTGCGCAAGCGCGAATTCGACATGCTGCGCAAGATGCGCAAGCGCGAAGCCATGGTGGGTGTGGGCCAGGATCCGACCGGGCGGCCTTCGTTCTTCCAGAGCAGCATGCCGTCCAAGCCGGACGACCGGGCTACCACGCTCAAGAAGATCGACGAGATCGAAGCGCAGATGTCCATGCAGTGGTGGAAAACCAAGAATGGTGGCATCCCCGACAGCACCCCCCCGCATGCATCGCCTACCGGAGCCAGAAATCCTTCGGTTCAGGCACCCCTGCTGGACAACGCCCTGCCCACCGCTTACCGGGCCACGGCTCCGGCCGGGCTGCAAACCCCGGGCTTGAAAAAACCCGAGCCGACGGAAGCCGCGCCGCTCGACGCATCACCCACCGCGCCTGATTCCCTGTCGATCGCACTGGCGGAAGCGCGGGCCGGCGGTGGCCCGGCCGCCAGGCCGCCCGCCGCTCCTTCGGCTCCCGCCCCCGCTCCCGCTGGGCTGCCCGGCGGACTGGCGGGGATCAACAACCGCAGTGACGAGGGCGGCAGCTCCGGGTTCTCGCATTCCAAATTCAGCGCCGTCGATGTTGACGAAGGCGTCGAGCATGACGCCGAACTCGAAGAGGCGGCCATCCGTTTTGCCAATGGCGACGACGCCGGCGCCGAAGCCGGCCTGCTGGAAATCCTGGCCCCGAACGGCTCGCGGGCCGGCCATGCCGACACCTGGTTGACGCTGTTCGACCTGTACCGCGCCACGGCCCAGCAAGACAAGTTTGAGACGGCCGCCATCCAGTTCGTCGAACGCTTCGATCGCTCGGCGCCGCAATGGTTTTCCATGCCCGACATGGTGAAAAAACTCAGTGAGCCTACCGGCAAGGTTGCTGCCAACGGCCCTGCTGCCGACTGGGTATGCCCCTCTACGCTGGGCATACAGACGGTGGCCACGCTCAAGGCGGCCATGGCCAAGGCCCCCATGCCGTGGCGGCTGGACTGGAAAAACCTCAAGACCATCGAGGCTGCCGCGGTGGAGCCGCTCTACAAGGTTTTCAGCGGCTGGGCTGCCCAGCCCGTCCAGTTGCGTTTCATGGGCGATGCGCAACTGCAGAAGGTCTTGCAGGACGCCACACCATCCGGCAGCCGCGATACGGTCCAGATCTGGTGGCTTTTGCGCATGGAGGCCCTGCGTGTCACGCACCGCCCCGACGACTTCGAGCTCGCGGCGCTGGACTTCTGTGTCACCTACGAAGTCTCCCCTCCGGCCTGGGACAGCGCACGCTGCGAATACAAGCCCCTGGACGCTCAAGGCGGTGCTGTGGGTGGCGAGGCCATCATCGGCGACGTCTATCGCGACTCCATGTCCTCCAGCCTCAGCGCCATTGACGGAGACACCCAGATGGATGCGCCGAGTTCGCAGATGAGCAACCTGCTGTCCGTGGAACTGTCCGGCCAGGTGCAGGGCGACGCCATCGCGGTGCTCGACAAGCTGGAAGCCAAACTGATGGGCGCGGACATGATGCTGATCTCCTGCTCCAAGCTGATCCGCGTCGATTTTTCCGCCGCAGGAACGCTGCTCAACTGGGTGTCGGCCCGCGAAGCCGAGAACCGCGCAGTGCAGTTCTCCGACGTCAATCGCCTCGTGGCCGCCTTCTTCAATGTGATCGGCATCACCGAGCACGCCAGGGTCATGGTTCGCGTCGACTGACGCCGTTCCCACCTGCTTTGAGCCCTGCCAGGGGCTTGTTTAAACCGGCTTCGTATAGCCGTATTCACTCACAGCGGGGCGCTGTTGCCGTCCGGCGCACCCCCTTTCATGCCCAAAGAGCGCGCCATAGCGTCGCGCCGCGTTGAGCAACGCCTATCCCGATGTTTTTCATCACTGGCGAGCAGCCTGCGCCTGGGCGTACGCCCGGAAAAAAGGAAATAGTCCCCGCTTCGGACGCCTGCGCCCTGTTTGGACACTCTCGCCTTAAAGCACTACTTTCATTGCATCGTCTAAGTGCTTAATTTAGAACGCTTTTTGATTTTCATCGAAGATCCAAAGACGCGTCTAAGTCCTTGATTTCATTGAAAAAATTTGTTTCAAATCCCTTGTTTGCAAATGGTTTCCTGCTAAAGTGGGAAGAAGTGCAATTTAGTGGTGAAAAGTGTTTTCCAAAGGTTTGTAGCAGTGTTTCAAGGCGCCTCATCGTTAGCTCTCGATACCAAGGGTCGGCTCTCTGTGCCGACCCGGCATCGTGACGTGCTGAGCGCCACTGCTTCCAGCCAGCTCACCATCACCAAGCACCCGCACGGCTGCCTCATGATTTTCCCTCGCAACGAGTGGGAAAAATTTCGTGACCGCATCGCGTCGCTGCCGATGCAGGCACAGTGGTGGAAGCGCATCTTTCTGGGCAACGCCATGGACGTTGACATGGATGCCACCGGCCGCGTGCTGGTGTCGCCGGAGCTGCGTGCCGCGGCCGGCATCAGCAAGGACACGGTGCTGCTGGGCATGGGCAGCTACTTCGAGCTCTGGGATGCCGCCACCTACGCGGCCCAGGAGGCCGAGCAGATGAAGGGCGAGATGCCCGATGTCTTCAAAGATTTTTCGTTCTGAAAGAAGACGGTGAACGGCACATGGATACACCGTACCGTCCTGTTGAACGAAGCCATAGAGGCGCTTCTTGTCAACCCGGACGGCCACTACGTCGACGCGACCTTCGGTCGCGGCGGCCACTCGCGGCTGCTGCTGTCGCAACTATCGCCCCAAGGGCGGCTCACCGCCTTCGACAAAGACCTCGACGCCATCGCCGAGGCGCAAACCATCAGCGACCCGCGCTTTTCCATCCGCCACGAGGGCTTCATGCAGCTGGGACAACTCCCGGCGGCCAGCGCGGCCGGCGTGCTGATGGATCTGGGCGTGAGTTCGCCGCAGATCGACAACCCGGTGCGCGGATTTTCATTTCGGCAGGAGGGGCCGCTCGACATGCGCATGGACACCACGCGTGGCCAGAGCGTGGCCGAGTGGCTGGCGGACGCAAGCATAGAAACCATGGCGGAGGTGATTCGTGAATATGGCGAAGAACGGTTTGCTCAACAGATTGCAAAGGCGATTGATCGTCGCCGACAGGAACGGGGCCCTCTTCGAACCACCGCTGAGCTGGCCGAAGTCGTGGCTGGCGCGGTCAAAACCCGCGAGCCGGGCAAGGACCCTGCAACGCGCACATTTCAGGCTCTTCGGATTTTCATCAACGCCGAGCTTGAAGAGCTGCAACAGGCGCTAGCCGCCTCGCTGAAAGTTCTCCAACCGGGAGGCCGTCTGGTGGTGATCAGTTTTCATTCGCTCGAAGACCGTATCGTCAAACAGTTCATCGCCGCGCATTCCCGCGAGGTGTTCGACCGTCGCGCCCCTTTCGCCGAACCCAAGGCCATGCAGCTCAAGGCCCTTGGCCGCACCAAGCCCAGCGACGAAGAAGTCGAGGGCAATCCGCGCTCGCGCAGCGCGGTGATGCGTGTCGCCGAACGCACAGAGGTGGCTGCATGAATGCCGGAGCACAGTCATGGCAAGACTGAACCTCGTGTTGCTTCTGGCCGTGCTGGCCAGCGCGCTCTACCTCGTGCGCACCCAGTACGAGTCGCGCCGCCTCTATGTCGAGCTTGAAAAAGCGACGGCCGAGGCCCGGAAAATTGAAATGGAGAACGAGCGCCTCCAGGTGGAAAAGCGCGCGCAGGCAACGCCTTTGAAGGTCGAAAAGCTCGCCAAAGAAAAACTGCAGATGCGCACGGTCACGCCTGCCATCACGCAGTATGTGACTTACAAGGACGCTCCGATGGCGGCGGCCTCGGCACCGGAAGGCGCCAAGCCATGAGCCGCAGCGTGCTTTATTCGTCCAGCCCCCTGCTGGCCAGCAAGACACCGGTCTGGCGCAGCAAATTCATCGTGGCCGGCATTGCGCTGGCCTTTGCCGGCCTGGCCGGCCGGGCGGCCTACATCCAGATTTTCGGCAACGCGTTTTTCCAGAAGCAGGGCGAGGTGCGTTTTGCCCGTACGCTGGAACTGCCCGCCAACCGCGGCCGCATCCTGGACCGCAACGGCCTGATCCTTGCCTCCAGCGTGCCTGCGTCCAGCATCTGGGCCATTCCCGAAGACGTCGAAGCCAGCAAGGCGCAACTTGCCGAACTGGCCACGTTGCTGGAAATGCCGCTGGCCGAACTCAACAAGAAACTGGGCGACGAAGACAAGACTTTCGTCTGGCTCAAACGCCAGGTCGACGAACCGGTGGCACAAAAAATCCACGCCATCGGCATCAAGGGCATTTACCGGCGCCAGGAGTACAAGCGCCAGTACCCCGAAGGCGAAACCACGGCCCACGTCGTCGGCTTCACCAATGTGGAAGACCGCGGACAGGAAGGTATCGAGCTGGCCTTCAACAAGGACCTGGCGGGCAAAGCCGGTTCGCGCCGCGTGATCAAGGACCGCCTCGGCCGTGTCGTGGAGGACGTCGGCGAGCAGATGCCGCCCGTTGAAGGCAAGGACATCCAGCTGAGCATAGACAGCAAGGTGCAGTTTTTCGCCTACCAGAAGCTGCGCGACGCGGTCATCGCGCGCAAGGCCAAGGCCGGCAGCGTCGTTGTGCTGGACTCCACCACCGGCGAAGTGCTGGCGCTGGTGAACTACCCGAGCTACGTGCCCGACAAACGGAAAAACCTGACCGGTGAGCAGTTGCGCAACCGGGCGCTCACCGATACCTTCGAGCCGGGTTCCACCATGAAGCCGATCACGGTGGCCATGGCGCTGGAGGCTGGGCGTATCAAGCCGCAAACCATCATCGAAACCAGTCCGGGCCGCTACAACATGGGCGGCTTCACCATCAGCGACACACACAACTACGGCACGTTGACGGTGGAAGGTGTCATCCAGAAATCCAGCAACGTCGGCGCACTGAAGATCGCGCAGAAGATGAGCCCGCAGGAAATGTGGGAAACCTATATGGCGCTGGGCTACGGGCAAAAACCGCAGATCCAGTTTCCCGGCGCGGTCACCGGGCGTGTACGGCCCTGGAAAACCTGGCGGCCCGTTGAGCAGGCGACCATGGCCTACGGCTACGGTCTGTCGGCCTCGCTGTTCCAGATGGCGCACTCCTACACCGCGTTTGCGCACGACGGGCAGATCATTCCCGTCACCATGCTCAAGAGCAGCGAGCCCGCGGTGGGCGTGCAGGTTTTTTCCGCGGCCAACGCACATGCCGTTCGCCGCATGCTGCAGATGGCCGCCGCCCCCGGCGGCACCGGCCCGCTGGCGCAAACCGTGGGCTACTCGGTGGGCGGCAAGTCGGGCACGGCGCACAAGCAGGTCGGCAAGGGCTATGCCACCAACAAATACCGCGCCTGGTTCACCGGCATGGCGCCCATAGAGGCCCCGCGCATCATCGTCGGCGTGATGATCGACGAGCCCAGCGACGGCAACTATTTTGGCGGCGTGGCCGCCGCGCCTGTTTTCAGCGAGGTCGTGCAGCAGACGCTACGCATGATGGGCGTGCAGCCCGACATGAGCGTCAAGCCGCAAATCACCACCCAGGCCGTGGAGGAGTCGTTTTGAGCACGCAGCTCCGCACTCCTGAACAAGCCGCCGGCTGGTTGCGCGAACGCGTGAGCGGCGGCCTGCGCACGGACAGCCGCAAGCTCGCCAAGGGCGACGGTTTTATCGCATGGCCCGGCGCCGCCACCGACGGGCGCAAGTTTGTGGGTGCCGCGCTGGAGGCTGGCGCCAGCGCCTGCCTGGTCGAGCAGGACGGCGCGGCGGCCTACGGTTTCCAGGACGGGAAGATCGCGGAATACGCGGGCCTCAAGGCTGCCACCGGTCCCATTGCCGCCGCTTATTTCAATCAGCCGAGCCGGCAGCTGCGAATCGCCGCCGTTACCGGCACCAACGGCAAGACTTCTACCGCCTGGTGGCTGGCGCAGGCCTTAGGCCGCCTGGGGCGCAAATGCGGGCTCATCGGCACGCTGGGCACGGGCGAGCCCGGCGCCATGGTCTCCAACGGCCTGACCACGCCCGACCCGGTGCTGCTGCAGCAGGAGTTGCGGCGCTTCGCCGACCAAGGTTTTGCCTGCTGCGCGCTGGAGGCTTCGTCCATCGGCGTGGTCGAGCACCGCCTGGACGCGACCGCCATCGAGGTCGCCATCTTCACCAACTTCACGCAGGACCACCTCGACTACCACGCTTCCATGGAAGCCTACTGGGAGGCCAAGGCCGCGCTGTTCAGCTGGCCGGGCCTGAAGGCGGCGGTCATCAACATCGACGACGCCAAGGGTGACGAACTCAAGGACTCCCTGGCCGGCAGCAGCCTTGATCTCTGGACCGTCTCCTGCGTGGAGCCCGCACGCCTGCAGGCGCGCAACATCGAGCACGGCACCGATGCCCTGAGTTTTGAGGTGACCGAAGGCGGCGAAAGCCACACGCTGGCTACGCGTCTTGTCGGGCAGTACAACGTGTCCAATCTGCTGGGAGTGCTCGCGGCTTTGCGTGCCATGGAAGTCCCGCTGGCCGATGCGGTGAAGGCCTGCACCGGCCTGCTGCCCGTGCCCGGTCGCACCGAGACGCTGGCCGTGCCGGGCCGTCCCCTGGTGGTGATCGATTACGCCCACACACCGGACGCGCTTGAAAAGGTACTGCTCGCGCTGCGCCCCGCGGCGACCAGCCGGGGCGGCCAGCTCTGGTGTGTGTTCGGCTGCGGCGGCGACCGCGATGCCACCAAGCGCCCGCTGATGGCGGCGGTGGCCGAGAAAAATGCCGACCAGGTGGTGGTCACCAGCGACAACCCGCGCAGCGAGAACCCGCTGACCATCATCTGCCAGGTGCTGCTGGGCCTGAGCCACCGCGATGCCGTGCATGTGCAGGCAGACCGGGCAGCCGCCATCACGCATGCGCTGAGCCTGGCCGGCCCCGGCGATG
Source organism: Polaromonas sp. P3_B1 (assembly GCF_056402935.1). Lineage (NCBI taxonomy): Bacteria > Pseudomonadati > Pseudomonadota > Betaproteobacteria > Burkholderiales > Comamonadaceae > Polaromonas > Polaromonas sp. P3_B1. The sequence continues at coordinate 54,059 of NZ_JBFUGK010000018.1, read as the reverse complement.
TGGTGCTGCTGGCGGGAAAAGGCCATGAAAGCTATCAGGAAGTCGGCGGCGTGAAGCTGCCCTTTTCCGACCGCGAGCATGCGCAGGCGGCACTCGATGCCCTTGCCGCAGCGCCGCAAGGAGGCCGGCCATGATGCGCTTGCAGCAAGCTTTGGATTGGTTGCCCGGCGCCCGGCTGGTGGGCGATGGCGGCGTGCAAGCCTTGCGCGTCAACACCGACACGCGCAGCCTGCAGGCCGGCGACCTGTTTGTGGCACTCAAGGGCGAGCGTTTTGACGCCCACGATTTCCTCGCGCAGGCCAAGGCGCAGGGCGCTGTCGCGGCGATTGCCCACCACGGCCTGGCGCAAGCCGGCCTTCCGGGGCTGGAGGTGGGCGACACGCGCCTGGCGCTGGGGCGGCTCGCGGCAGGCTGGCGGTCGCAGTTCAATTTGCCGCTGGTGGCCGTCACCGGCAGCAACGGCAAAACCACCGTCACGCAGATGATCGCCTCGGTACTGCGTGCCTGGAAAGCCGACAAGGCCTTCGCCACCGAAGGCAACCTCAACAACGACATCGGCGTGCCGCTCACGCTGCTGCGCCTGTCGGCCGCGCACGAAGTGGGTGTGGTCGAGCTCGGCATGAACCATCCCGGCGAGATCGCCTACCTGGCCGAGCTCAGCAAACCCACCGTCGCCCTGGTCAACAACGCGCAGCGCGAGCATCTCGAATTCATGGCCACCGTGGAAGCGGTGGCGCGTGAAAACGGCTCGGTGTTCGAGTCGCTGGATGCGGCCGGTACGGCGGTCTTCCCGGCGGACGACGATTACACCCCGCTGTGGCGCGAACTTGTGGGTCAGCGCAAGGTGCTGACCTTCGCACTCTCAGGGGTCGCCGACGTCACCGGCAGCGCGCAATGGGAGAACGGCTGCTGGAAGGTGGCCGCCGCGACGCCAGCAGGCGCGGCGGAGTTCTCATTGCATATCGCCGGCCGGCACAACGTCAAAAATGCACTGGCCGCCGCCGCCTGCGCGCTGGCGGCGGGTGTGCCGCTCGCCTGCATTTGCGCGGGCCTCTCGACCTTTGTGCCGGTCAAGGGCCGTTCGCGGGCCATTGCCGTGGCCCTGCCGGGCCGGGTGCTGACGCTGGTCGACGACAGCTACAACGCCAACCCCGACTCCATGCGCGCCGCGCTGGAGGTTCTCGCCGAGCTGCCCGGGCCCCGCCTGATGGTGATGGGCGACATGGGCGAGGTCGGAGACCAGGGGCCGCAGTTCCATGACGAAGCCGGGCGCCATGCGCGCGCGCTTGGTATTGAAAAACTGTTCACGCTTGGCGAGCAATCGCAAAACGCCGCAGCCGCTTTCGGCGGTGCAGAAATTTTCAGCGGCATGGACGAACTCGCCGCCGCCGTGCTGGCCGAACTCCCGAGCACCGGCAGCGTGCTGGTCAAGGGTTCGCGCTTCATGAAGATGGAGCGTGTGGTCCAGGCGATCACGGCTTACGCGCAAGATCAAACCCAACAAAACCAAAACCAAAACGGAGGGTCCCATGCTGCTTAGCCTGGCCCAATGGCTCCAGTCGATTTCCCCCGAATTCGGGTTCTTCCGGGTGTTCCAGTACCTGACTTTCCGCGCCGTCATGGCCGCGCTCACGGCGCTGCTCATCGGCCTGCTGGCCGGGCCTTTTGTGATCCGGCGCTTGATTTCGCTCAAGATCGGCCAGCCCATACGCCAATACGCGATGCAGACGCATTTGAGCAAGAGCGGAACACCCACCATGGGCGGCGTGCTGATCCTGATGGCCATCGGCATCTCGACGCTGTTGTGGTTCGACCTCTCCAACCGCTTCGTCTGGATCGTTCTCATCGTCACGCTGGGCTTCGGCGCCATCGGCTGGGCGGACGACTGGCGCAAGGTCGTGCTCAAGGACCCGGAAGGCATGCGCTCGCGCGAGAAATACCTGTGGCAGTCCCTCATCGGCCTCGTCGCGGCACTGTACCTGGTGTTCAGCATTTCCGAGAGCTCCAACATGCGTGTGCTGGAACTGTTCTTCAGCTGGGTGCAGTCGGGCTTTGACGTGAACCTGCCGCCCAAGGCCGGCCTGCTCGTGCCCTTCGTCAAGGAAGTCAGTTATCCGCTGGGCGTGTTCGGTTTTGTGATCCTGACCTACCTCGTGATTGTGGGCTCCAGCAATGCCGTCAACCTGACCGACGGCCTGGACGGCCTGGCCATCATGCCGGTGGTCATGGTGGGTTCGGCGCTGGGCGTGTTCGCCTATGTCACCGGCAGCTCGGTCTATTCCAAGTACCTGCTCTTCCCGCACATTCCCGGTTCGGGCGAATTGCTGATCTTCTGCTCGGCCATGGCGGGCGCCGGCCTGGCCTTTCTCTGGTTCAACACACATCCGGCCCAGGTCTTCATGGGTGACGTAGGCGCCCTGGCGCTGGGCGGGGCCCTGGGCACCATCGCCGTCATCGTGCGCCAGGAAATCGTGCTGGCCATCATGGGCGGCATCTTTGTCGTGGAGGCGCTCTCCGTGATGATGCAGGTGACCTGGTTCAAGTACACCAAGAAGCGCTACGGCGAAGGCCGCCGCATCCTCAAGATGGCGCCGCTGCACCATCACTTCGAGAAAAGCGGCTGGAAAGAAACGCAGGTGGTCGTCCGTTTCTGGATCATCACCATGCTGCTGTGCCTCATAGGCCTTTCCACACTGAAGCTCAGGTAAACAGGCATGCGGCACTTACAAGACCAAACCGTATTGATCCTGGGCCTGGGTGCGTCCGGCCTGGCGATGGCGCGCTGGTGCGCGCGCCATGGGGCGCATGTGACGGTCGCAGACACGCGCGAAGCGCCGCCCTTACTGGCCACGCTGCGTGAGGAATTGCCGGGCGTCGCATTTGTCGGCGGCGCCTTTACGCCCGAGCTGGTGCAAGGCACGGCGGTGCGCGCCGTTTACCGCTCCCCCGGCCTGACACCCGAGACCATCGCGCCCGTGGCCGATGCTGCGCGTGCCATGGGCTTGCCGGTGGGCGGTGAGCTCGATCTGTTCGCGCGGGCCTTGGCCGATTTGCGTGAGCCGCCGGTAGTGGAGGCCGATGAAGTCGCTGAAACGGCCGAGGCATCCGCCGAAGCACCTGCATCTCCCGAAGCATCAGCTGAGGCGCCTCTACCAGTTGCGCCTGTTGTTCCCGATGCGCCCGATGAGCCCGAAGCGACCGCGGCGCTCGATGACGGCGCCTTGCCAGCTGAGGCTGGCGACGTGCCAGATGCGCCCGAAGGCCAGGCAGCCATGGCGGCTGAGGCCTCAGGCGACACGCATGAAGCCAGCGCACCGATTACCGCAGACGCCATGCCCATCGCAGACGAAGCCGGCGAAGAATCGGCGCTGCCCGCCCTGCTGGCAATGGCCCAGGTCGAACCCGAACCGGGCTACCGGCCGTCGGTGCTGGCCATCACCGGCACCAACGGCAAGACCACGGTGACTTCGCTGCTGGGCCAGCTGGTGCAGCGCGCCGGAAAAACCGTGGCCGTGGCCGGCAACATAGGCCCGACCTTGCTGGACACGCTGTCGGCCCACATGGCTGCCGAAACCCTGCCCCAGGTCTGGGTGCTGGAGCTGTCCAGCTTCCAGCTGGCCGACGTGCAGGGCTTTGAGCCGACGGCCGCCGTGGTGCTCAACATCACGCAGGACCACCTCGACTGGCACGGCGACATGGACGCCTACGTCGCGGCCAAAGCCAAGGTGTTCGGCAACAGTACTTTCATGCTGCTCAACCGCGACGACCCGCGCGTGATGGCCATGCTGCCGCCGCCCGTCAAGGTGCGCCTGAAAGCGCCGCAGCTGCGCCCCCATGCCACCTTCGGCGCCGGCGAGCCGCAACGACCCGGCGACTACGGCATTGAAACCGTCAACGGCATGACCTGGCTGGTGCGCGCGGCAGAGGCCGACGAAACCATCAAGCGCCGCAAGGATGAGGAGGTGGAGCTGCACATACAGCGCCTGATGCCTATTGAGGCCTTGCGCATACGCGGGCGGCACAACGCCACCAACGCCCTGGCGGCGCTGGGCCTGGCCGTGGCCGCGGGCTGCACCCTGGCGCCCATGCTGCACGGCCTGCGCGAGTACCGCGGGGAGCCGCACCGCGTGGAATCGGTGGCCGTGGTCAAGGACATCGAGTACTTCGACGACAGCAAGGGCACCAACGTGGGCGCCACCGTGGCGGCGCTCACCGGGCTGGGCCTGGAGCGCAAGCTGGTACTCATCCTCGGCGGCGAAGGCAAGGGGCAGGACTTTTCGCCGCTGGCCGACCCCGTGCAGCGCCATGTGCGTGCCGTGGTGCTGATAGGGCGTGACGCGCCGCTGATCAAGGAAGTCCTGCCGCGCAACATCCCGATGTTCGACGCCGCTTCCATGGAAGAAGCCGTCACGCTGGCGGCCCAGCAGGCCCAGACCGGCGACGCCGTGCTGATGTCGCCGGCCTGCGCCAGCTTCGACATGTTCGACAACTATGAGCACCGCGCGCGCGTCTTTTGCGATGCGGTGCAGGCGCTGGCCCGTGACCAGGGGGAGATGCTGTGACGGCTGCGGCGCGCCTCTCCGGCAAATTCTCGGGCTGGTTCTCCGGCTTCGGGAAGGCCGCTGCCGACGCGTTGCCGGTGCGGCTGGGAGGGCAAAGCCTGTCGCGCACGCTGGCGGCGCCGCCCGTGCGCATGGCCGGCTTTGACCAGGCGCTGCTCTGGGTCACGGTGGCCCTGCTGATGTGGGGTCTGATCATGGTGTATTCGGCCTCCGTGGCCATGCCCGACAACCCGAAGTTCGCACGCTACGCACACACCCATTTCGTGGTGCGCCACGTGGTGTCGCTGGTGGTTGCCTTCATCGTCGCCGTGCTGGCTTTCCAGGTGCCGCTCGCAACCTGGGAGAAGCTCGCGCCGTGGATGTTCGTCATTTCCCTGCTGTTGCTGATCCTGGTGCTGGTGCCCTTCATCGGCAAGGGCGTCAACGGCGCCCGCCGCTGGATATCGCTGGGCATCATGAACTTCCAGCCTTCGGAGCTCGCGAAGTTCGCGGTGCTGCTGTATGCGGCCGACTACATGGTGCGCAAGATGGAAGTCAAGGAGCGCTTCTTCCGCGCCGTGATGCCCATGGCCGTCGCCATCGCCATCGTCGGCCTCTTGCTGCTGGCCGAGCCCGACATGGGGGCCTTCATGGTGATCTCCGTCATCGCCATGGGCATCCTGTTCCTGGGCGGCGTCAATGCGCGCATGTTTTTTGTCATCGCGGCCGTGGTGGTGGTGGCCTTCAGCCTGATGGTCATGCTCAGCGAATGGCGGCGCGAGCGGATTTTTGCCTACCTCGATCCCTGGAGCGACAAATATTCCATGGGCAAGGGCTACCAGCTCTCCCACTCGCTGATCGCCTTCGGCCGCGGCGAGATCTTCGGCGTGGGCCTGGGCGGCAGCATTGAAAAGCTGCACTGGCTGCCCGAAGCGCACACCGACTTCCTGATGGCCGTCATCGGCGAGGAGTTCGGCCTGCTCGGCGTGCTGGCGGTGATCGGGCTCTTCATGTGGATGACGCGCCGCATCATGCACATAGGCCGCCAGTCGATCGCGCTGGACCGCCTCTTCGCCGGCCTGGTCGCGCAGGGCGTGGGCATCTGGATGGGCTTCCAGACCTTTATCAACATCGGCGTGAACCTGGGTGCCTTGCCGACCAAGGGGCTGACCCTGCCCTTGATGAGTTACGGCGGCTCGGCGATTCTGATGAACCTGGTTGCGCTGGCGGTGGTGCTGCGCATCGATTTTGAGAATCGCACCCTGATGAGGGGAGGGCGCGCATGAGCAAGCAACACTGCGCTCTTGTGATGGCCGGCGGAACCGGCGGCCACATCTTCCCGGGCCTGGCCGTGGCCGAAGCCCTGCGTGAACGCGGCTGGCGCGTGCACTGGCTGGGCGGCCTGGGCAGCGCGAGCCGGCCCAGCATGGAAAGCCAGTTGGTGCCGCCGCGCGGTTTCGCATTTGAGCACATCGATTTTTCCGGCGTGCGCGGCAAAGGGCCGGCGACGCTGGTGTTGCTGCCGCTGCGTCTGCTCAAGGCCTTCTGGCAAAGCATCCAGGTGGTGCGCCGCGTCAAGCCTGACGTGGTGGTGGGCCTGGGCGGTTACATCAGTTTTCCGGCCGGCATGATGAGCGTGCTGCTCGGCAAGCCGCTGGTGCTGCATGAGCAGAACTCGGTCGCCGGCATGGTCAACAAGGTGCTGGCCGGCGTGGCCGACCGCGTCTTCACGGCTTTCCCCAACGTGTTCCGCAAGGGCGAATGGATAGGCAACCCGCTGCGGCCGGCCTTCACGCGCCAGCCCGGGCCGGTTGAGCGTTTTGCCGACCGGGGCGGCCCGCTCAAGCTGCTGGTGGTGGGCGGAAGCCTGGGTGCGCGCGGACTCAATGAACTCGTACCCAAGGCGCTGGCGCTGATTCCCGCCGGCGAGCGCCCGCAGGTCACGCACCAGAGCGGCGCCCAGCAGATCGACGAATTGCGCGCCAATTACGCGGCCGCCGGCGTGAAGGCCGAGCTCACGCCCTTTATCGAAGACACGGCCCAGGCCTTTGCCGATGCCGACCTCATCATCTGCCGCGCCGGCGCCAGCACGGTGACCGAGATCGCCGCCGTGGGCGCCGCCGCGCTGTTTGTGCCCTTCCCGGCCGCGGTGGACGACCACCAGACCGCCAACGCGAAGTTCCTGGTGGACCAGGGCGGCGGCTGGTTGATTCAGCAGCGCGACCTCACGCCGCAGAAGCTGGCCAACATCCTGAAAACCACGGGGCGCTACACCCTCCTGGAGCGCGCCCTGCAGGCGAAAACCATGCAAAAAACCGATGCCACCGCCCTTGTGGTGGCCGCCTGCGAGGAACTGGCGAAATGAAGCACGCAATCAAGAATATTCACTTTATCGGTCTGGGCGGCGCCGGCATGTCCGGCATTGCCGAGGTGCTGCACAACCTGGGTTACGCCATCTCCGGCTCCGACCTGTCGGACAGCGCCACCTTGCAGCGCCTGGCCAAGCTCGGCATCAAGACCTTTGTCGGCCACGCGGCGGGCAACCTCGCCATGGTCGATGCGGTGGTGACTTCCACCGCGGTGCAGCCCGACAACCCCGAGGTGCTGGCGGCGCGTGAAAAGCGCATTCCCGTGGTGCCGCGCGCGTTGATGCTGGCTGAGTTGATGCGCCTCAAGCAGGGCATCGCCATCGCCGGGACGCACGGCAAAACCACCACCACCAGCCTGGTGGCCAGCGTGCTGGCCGAAGGCGGCCTGGACCCGACTTTTGTGATCGGCGGGCGCCTGAACAGCGCGGGCGCCAACGCCAAGCTCGGCTCGGGCGACTACATCGTGGTTGAGGCCGACGAGTCCGACGCATCCTTCCTGAACCTGCTGCCCGTGATGGCCGTCGTCACCAACATCGATGCCGACCACATGGAGACCTACGGCCACGATTTCGGCAACCTCAAAAAAGCCTTTGTCGACTTCCTGCACCGCATGCCGTTTTACGGCACGGCCATCCTGTGCACCGACGACCCGGCCGTGCGCGACATCGTGCCCCAGGTTTCCTGCCCCATCACCAGCTACGGTTTCGGCGAAGACGCGCAGGTGCGCGCCGTCAACGTTCGGCCTGTGGGCGCGCAAATGCATTTCACGGCGCAACGGCGCAACGGTGTCACCCTGCCCGACCTGGAAGTGGTGCTCAACCTGGCGGGCGAACACAACGTGCTCAATGCGCTGTCGGCGATCGCCGTCGCGGTCGAACTTAACGTGCCCGACGCGGCGGTGCAAAAAGCGCTGGCCGAATTCCGCGGCGTGGGTCGGCGCTTCCAGAGCTACGGCGACATGCCGGCCAAGGGCGGTGGTCATTTCACCGTGATCGAAGACTACGGCCATCACCCGGTCGAGATGGCCGCGACGCTGGCCGCCGCGCGCGGCGCCTTTCCGGGCCGGCGCCTGGTGCTGGCCTTCCAGCCGCATCGCTACACGCGCACGCGCGACTGTTTTGAGGATTTCGTCAAGGTGATAGGCCAGGCCGACGCTGTGCTGCTGTCCGAGGTCTATGCCGCCGGCGAGGCGCCCATCGTGGCGGCCGACGGCCGTTCGCTGGCCCGCGCGCTGCGCGTGTCCGGCAAGGTCGAGCCCGTCTTTGTGGACGAGATCGAGGCCATGCCGCAGGCGATTGTGGACAACGCCCTGGGCGGCGATGTCTTGATGTGCATGGGCGCCGGCTCCATAGGCCAGGTGCCGGCCAGGGTGGCCGAGATGCTGGAAGGACCGCGGGCATGAAACAGAACTCTCCCAATTTCGGCAAGGTCGCTGTCCTCATGGGCGGCCAGTCGGCCGAGCGCGAGGTCTCGCTGATGTCGGGCGGCGGCGTGCTCAAGGCGCTGCGTTCGCGCGGCGTGGACGCCCATGCCTTCGACCCGGCGGAGCGCGACCTCGCCGAACTCAAGAAAGAAGGCTTTGAGCGCTGCTTCATTGCCTTGCACGGCCGCTTCGGTGAAGACGGCACGGTGCAGGGCGCGCTGGAGTTGCTGGGCATTCCCTACACCGGCTCGGGCGTCATGGCCTCCAGCATGGCCATCGACAAGGTCATGACCAAGCGCGTGATGATTTCGGAAGGACTGCCCACGCCCCAGTACCGTTTGCTGCGCCGCGGCGCCTACGGCGCGGCCGACATTGCCGCCGTGCCCGACGCGCTGGGGCTGCCGCTGATTGTCAAACCCGCGCGCGAAGGTTCTTCCATAGGCTTGACCAAGGTCACCAGCCGGGATGCCATGGCCGAAGCGGTCGCGCAGGCTGAAAAGCTCGATGCCGATGTGTTGTGCGAGCAGTTCATCAGCGGCGACGAAGTCACCTGCCCGGTGCTGGGAACCGGCGCCGGCGCGCATGCGCTGCCGGTGATACGCATCGTCGCGCCGGACGGCAACTACGACTACCAGAACAAGTATTTCACCGACACCACGCAGTACCTGGTGCCCTGCGGGCTTCCCGAGGGTGAAGAGGCCGTCATCCAGCAGCTGGTGCTGGACGCTTTCCGCACCCTCAATTGCCGCGGCTGGGCGCGCGCCGACGTGATGATCGACAAGGCCACGCGCAAGCCCTACCTGCTGGAGATCAACACCTCGCCCGGCATGACCGGCCACTCGCTGGTGCCCATGTCCGCGCGCGCGGCCGGCATCTCGTACGAAGACCTGTGCGTCGAGGTGCTCAAGACCGCCACGCTGGACCACCAGAAACAAGGGGGAGGCGCCATTTGAAGCGCAGAACGCCCATGCCCATCGCCATGCCGCTGGACGTCAAGCTCATGAACACCTTCTCGGTGGTCCTGGGCCTGGCGTTTGCCGCCATGGTCGTGGCCCTGGGCGTCGCCTGGGTGCTGCGCCAGTCGTTGTTCAGCCTGAGCGCCATCCGCGTGCAGGGCGATTTGATGCACAACAACGCGGTCACCCTGCGCGCCAACGTGGCGCCGCGCCTGGCGGGCAATTTTTTCACGGTGGACCTGGCCGCCACGCGCGCGGTGTTCGAGTCCGTGCCCTGGGTGCGGCGGGCGCTGGTGCAGCGCGAATTCCCGAACCGTCTCAAGGTGGTGCTGCAGGAGCACAAACCGGTGGCCTTCTGGGGCGCCGAGGGCGACGCGCGGCTGGTCAACAATTTTGGCGAAGTGTTCGAAGCCAACCAGGGCGACGTGGAGTCGGAAGACCTGCCGCTGCTGAACGGCCCGCCGGGGCAGGCGCCGCTGGTGCTGCAGGCCTACCAGACATTGGGCCCCTTGTTCGACGAGACGGACGCCACGCTGGAGCAACTGCAGCTCAGCGGCCAGGGGGGCTGGCGCGCGCAGCTCGACAGCGGCGCCGTGATCGAACTCGGCCACGGCTCGCTGCCCGAAATCGAGGCGCGCACGCGGCGTTTTATCGCCACGGTGACGCAGGTGTCGTCGCGCTACGGGCGGGACCTGGAGTCCGCCGATCTGCGTTACGGCAACGGTTATGCGATCAGGCTCAGGGGCGTGACCACGGGCAGCCCCGCCGACAAAGAAGACGGAAAGAAAAAAAGGTAAACATATGGCCAAGGAATACAAGGATCTGGTGGTTGGGCTGGACATCGGCACCAGCAAGGTCATGGCCGTGGTGGCCGAGGTCATGCCGGGCGGCGAACTCAAGCTCGCGGGCCTGGGCATCGCGTCCAGCAATGGCTTGAAGCGCGGCGTGGTGGTCAACATCGACGCCACGGTGCAGAGCATCCAGCAGGCCCTCAAAGAGGCCGAACTGATGGCCGACTGCAAGATCGCCCGCGTCTACACTGGCATTACCGGCAGCCACATACGCGGCATCAACTCCAGCGGCATGGTGGCGGTCAAGGACAAGGAAGTCACCCAGGCCGACGTGGCGCGCGTGATCGAGACGGCCAAGGCCATCAATATCTCGACCGACCAACGCCTGCTGCTGGTCGAGCCGCAGGAATTCGTCATCGACGGCCAGGACGTGCGCGAGCCTATCGGCATGAGCGGCATACGCCTGGAAGCCAAAGTGCACATCGTGACCGGCGCGCAGAGCGCGGCCGAGAACATCATCAAGTGCGTGCGGCGCTGCGGCCTGGAAGTGGACCAGCTGATGCTCAACCCGCTGGCCTCCAGCCTGGCGGTGCTCACGCAGGACGAGCAGGAACTCGGCGTCGCGCTGGTCGACATCGGCGCAGGCACCACCGACGTCGCGATTTTCACCGGCGGCGCCATCCGGCACACCGCGGTGATCCCGATCGCAGGCGACCTGATCACCAGCGACATCGCCATGGCGCTGCGCACGCCGACCAAGGACGCCGAGGATATCAAGGTGGAAAGCGGCTATGCCAAGCAGCTGCTGGCCGACCCCGACACCCAGGTGGAGGTCCCGGGCCTGGGCGACCGCGGTCCGCGCATGCTGAGCAAGCAGGCGCTGGCCGGCGTCATCGAGCCGCGCATCGAGGAAATCTTCTCGCTGGTCCAGCAGGTGATACGCGAATCGGGTTATGAAGAGGTGCTGTCGTCCGGCATCGTCATCACCGGCGGCAGCGCCGTGATGCCCGGCATGGTGGAACTCGGCGAAGACATTTTTCTCAAGCCGGTGCGGCGCGGCATACCGCGCTACTCCAGCGCGCTGTCGGACATGGTGGCGCAGGCGCGGGCCTCCACCGTCATGGGCCTGCTCGAAGAGGCCCGGCTGGCCCGCATGCGGGGCTACAAGGTGTCGCAGAAGGCGGGCAGCGTGCACAACGCCTTCGGCCGCGTCAAAGACTGGTTTGTGGGGAACTTCTGACCATGAAAACCTATTCCACTTTTATCGGCAGGCCCTCGCGTTGCATGCATTCGGGCGGGGCGGATCCCCCTGCGTGAGACAGCCGTGTCAACCATAAATACAAATTTCCAATTATTGGCAACTGCAGTTTATTGATTAGGAGGCTCCCAATGAGCATCGAAATGATTGAAATCGAAGAATTCAACCAGGGCACACAGATCAAGGTGATCGGTGTCGGCGGCGGCGGCGGCAATGCCGTCGGGCACATGATCGAATGCGGCGTGCAAGGCGTCGAATTCATCTGCGCTAACACGGACGCGCAGGCGCTCAGCCGCGGCAGCGCGCACAAGACCATCCAGCTGGGCAGCAGCGGCCTGGGCGCGGGCAGCAAGCCCGACAAGGGTCGCGACGCCGCCGAAGTGGCGGCGGACGACATCCGCAGCGCCATCGACGGCGCGCACATGCTGTTCATCACCGCCGGCATGGGCGGCGGCACGGGCACCGGCGCCGCGCCGGTGATTGCGCGCATCGCCAAGGAGATGGGCATCCTGACGGTCGGCGTGGTGACCAAGCCTTTCGAATTCGAAGGCGGCCGCCGCATGACGAACGCCGACCTGGGCCTGGCCGAACTCGAAGCCAACGTCGACTCGCTGATCGTGGTGCTCAACGAGAAGCTGCTCGAAGTGCTGGGCGACGACGTGACGCAGGATGAGGCTTTCGCGCATGCCAACGACGTGTTGAAAAACGCCGTGGGCGGCATCGCCGAAATCATCAACGTGCCCGGCCACGTGAACGTCGACTTCGAAGACGTGCGCACCGTGATGGGCGAGCCCGGCAAGGCCATGATGGGCACCGCCAAGGCCAACGGCCCTGACCGCGCGCGCATCGCCGCCGAGCAGGCCGTGGCCTGCCCGCTGCTTGAAGGCATCGACCTGTCCGGCGCCAAGGGTGTGCTGGTGCTGATCTCCGCGGCCAAGGGCTCGCTCAAGCTGAGCGAATCCAAGCTCGCGATGAACACCATCCGTGCTTACGCCTCGCCCGATGCGCACGTGATCTACGGCACGGCCTATGACGACGAGCTGGGCGATGAGATCCGCGTGACCGTGGTCGCGACGGGTTTGTCGCGCCAGGGCGTGCGCCGCCATGCGCCACCGCTGCAGGTTCTGCGCACCGGCACCGACAACGTGCCTTTCAACGTGCCTACGCTGAATGCGACGGCAGGTGGTGGCGGCGGTACGACGCAGATGACCACGGGTGCGGCCCAGCCGGACTACGGGAACATGGCTGTGCCCAGTGTGTGGCGGACTAATCGGACGCAGGCGGCGGCGAAGGTGGATGCTTTGGCTTCTGGCGGGATGGACGACTTCGAGATCCCAGCCTTCCTTCGCAAACAAGCCGATTAATCGATGTAAAGCTACTGCGCGGGCCGATCTTGCGCTTGTGGTGCTCGCCGTACCTGAGTACGGCTCCGCTCCTCAGCGCAACCTCGACCCGCTCGCTACGCTTTCCATTCGATTAATCACTTCGGGTAGTGGGCCGGGCGCGCGTCGCTGTGTCCTGTGGGCCCAATGCACTGTGCCTATGCCCGGCATTGCTATCCCCTACCCTTGAAATGGCCTTGGGCCAACTAAAATGAGCAAGATGCTTGCCCAAAGAACCCTTAAATCACTGACCAAAGCCGTGGGCGTGGGCCTGCACAGCGGGCAGCGGGTGGAATTGACTTTGCGCCCCGCGGCGCCGGACACGGGCATCGTGTTTCGGCGTGTGGACCTTCCGCAGCCGGTGGACATCGCGATTTCGGCGCAGTCGGTGACGGACACGCGGCTGGCGTCCACCATCTCTAGCGGCAGCGCCAAGGTGCATACCGTTGAACATTTGATGTCGGCCTGCGCCGGCCTGGGCATTGACAATCTCTACGTCGACATCACGGCCGAAGAAGTGCCTATCCTGGATGGCTCGGCTTCGTCGTTTGTGTTTTTGCTGCAGTCGGCCGGCATCGAGTTGCAGAACGCGCCCAAGCGTTTTATCCGCGTCATCAAGCCGGTGGAAGTGCGCGAAGGCGAGGGCGCCAGCACCAAGTGGGCGCGCCTGTCGCCTTATGAAGGCTACAAGCTCAGCTTTGAGATTGATTTTGACCACCCGGCGGTGGACTCTACCGGCCAGCGTGTGGAGTTCGACATGGGCTCGGGCGCTTATTCACGCGACATCGCGCGGGCCCGCACCTTCGGCTTCACCAAAGATGTGGAGATGATGCGCGCCAACGGCCTGGCTCTGGGCGGCGGGCTGGACAACGCCATCGTGATGGACGACTACAAGGTGCTCAACAGCGACGGCCTGCGCTACAACGACGAGTTCGTGAAGCACAAGATCCTCGACGCCATGGGCGACCTGTACCTGCTGGGCAAGCCGATGCTGGCCGCCTACAGTGCGTTTCGCTCCGGCCATGCGATGAACAACAAGTTGCTGCGCGAGTTGCTGGCGCACAAGGATGCCTACGAAGTCGTCACCTTTGAAGACGAGAAAAAAGCGCCCAGAGGTTTTGCCACATTGGCGCGCGCCTGGTAGCGGCGCGACAGCCCAGAGTCAGAAGAGCCGCCCATGCTGCTGTTTCGCTGGCTGATCCTGCTGTTTTTGCTGGCCGCCGTGGTGGCCTTCATGTTTTATGCGGGCACCGGGCAGGTGCGCTACAAGCGTTTCGGGCTCATCATCCTCAAGTGGACACTCATTGCCGCGTTCGGCTTTTTCGCGGTGCTGGTGCTTGAGCGCATTGCGTAGCGGAGCCCTTCAGCGGCTACGCCCACCGCGGTAATTTCCCGTCATTTTTGCGCCCGTGCCGCTGGCCTGCGCCAGCCGCGCCATGGCGCTGCCCACGTGGGCATGGGTGATGGCCAGGCCCAGCGCATCGGCCGCGTCCTTGCCGGGCAGCGAGGGCAGCTTGAGCAATCGCATCACCATCTCCTGCACCTCGGCCTTGCCGGCCTTGCCGTAGCCCGCCACGGCCTTCTTGAGCTGCAAGGCGGTGTATTCGGCCACCGCCAGTTCGCGCGAGACCAGCGCGGTGATGCAGGCGCCGCGCGCCTGGCCCAGCAGCAGGGTGGCCTGCGGGTTGACGTTGACAAAAATGATTTCGACCGAGGCCGTGTCGGGCTGGTAGCGCTCCACCACTTCGCACACGCCCTCAAAGAGTACCTTGAGCCGGCCGGGCAGGTCGGCGCGCTCCAGGTGCGTGGTCTTGATGGTGCCGCTGGCCACGTAGCGAAGGTGGGGGCCGTCCACGTCGACCACGCCGAAGCCGGAAGTCTGCAGGCCGGGGTCTATGCCTAGGATGCGCATGGCGGATAGAGGCTGGAGCTTAGAGGCCGAAATACCAGCGGACCGAATGGAAGAAGATGGGCGCGCCGAAGCACAGCGCGTCGACCCGGTCCAGCAGGCCGCTGGCGCCGGTCACGCCCACGCCGCGTTTGCCCCAGTTGGGAATGCCGCGGTCGCGTTTGAGCGCCTTCATCACCAGGTGGCCCAGCGAGCCTGATACGCAGGCAATGAATGCCATGGCCACGGCCTGTGCCGGCTTGAAGGGCGTGAGGCCGGCGAGCAGGCCGCCCAGCAGGCTGGCCGCCACGACGGCGATCAGCCAACTGGTCCAGTTGAAGCTCTTGCTCACATTGGGCGCGCTGGGCGGGCGCTGCAGCCGGCGGCCGACCACGTATTCCACGATCATGCAGCTCTGCACCACGAACACCAGGAAGAACACGAGGAAGGCGTTCTTGCCTTCGTAGTTCGGAAATTTCAGCAGCATCAGGGCGGGTACGTGGCTGATGCCGTAAACGCAAACCATGATGCCCCACTGCAGCTTGGCGTTGCGCTCCAGGAAGCGCTGCGGGTCGTCGGCGAGGGCGCTGACCACGGGAATCGCCAGGAAGACGTAGACCGGGATGAACACGGTGATCAGGTCGAAGCGCCGCGTGATCACCAGCGCGAATTGCACCGGAAGCACCACAAAAAAGGCCAGCACCAGGCTGCGGTGGTCGCCTTGGCGCGTCGGCGAGAGCGTGATGAACTCCCTCAGCGCGAAAAACGCGACCATGCCGAACAGCACCGTGGCCACGGTTTCGCCCAGCGTCCAGCCTACCCAGAACACCGTGGACATCAACCAGGACGTGCGCAGCACGCCGTTGAATTCCTTGAGCTTCTGGGTGTGGATGTCGTCCTCGTGCGTGTCCTTGAGCGACATCACGAACGCGGCCACGCTGAAGGCCGTCAGGATGCCGAATACCAGCACGAACAGCAGCCCGACCTGGTGAGAGGGCGAGAGATTGCGCAAAAAAGTGTTCATCAGGATTCCAGGCCTTGTGTCAGGTTTCCCTGAGGTCCATCACCGCCTGGCGCGCGCGGGCCAGGAATTCACCGCGGTCTTCGCCGGCGCCCAGCGCAATCGGCGCGCCGAAGGTGACCGAGCACAGAATGGGGACCGGCACGACTTCGCCCTTGGGCATCACGCGCTGCACGTTGTTGATCCAGGCCGGCACCAGCACCACGCCGGGGAATTTGAGCGCCAGGTTGTAGAGGCCGGCCTTGAATTTTTGCGGCTCCTCGTGATTGCCGCGCGTGCCTTCGGGAAACAGGATGATGGAGTCGCCGTGGGTCAGCGCCTCGATCAGCGGCTCCAGCGGGTCCTGGTCGCCGGTTTTGGCCCGGTCCACGTAGATGGCGTTGAACACCGCCGTGGTGATCCACTTCTTGAACGGCGTTTTGGTCCAGTAGTCCTTGGCAGCGATCGGGCGCGTGATGCTGCGCAGCTCTTCGGGCAAGGCCGCCCACATCAGTACCAGGTCGGCGTGGCTTTGATGGTTGGCGAAATAAATGCGCTGTTCGGCCTTGGGCGGGCAGCCCAGCCAGCGAGCCTGCGCGCCTGTGAGGACGCGTATCAACCCCAACAGGAAAAGGCTCATGATTTTGGCAAGCATGGTGCCGATGATACGTTCCCGCAACGGCCGGTTGGCGGGCGTGGGACCCTGCATTAGACTATTCCGGCAAGCCCGCCGTTCACCCCCCAACCCTAACCACCGTCTGCCGCCGATGTTGAAACCTTTCGCGCTCAAGTCTTTCACTCCGTCGCGCTGGCTTGCCGGCAGCGCGTGCCTCATGCTGTCATGCGCCGCCTGGGGCCAGTTCCAGGTCCATGGCCGCTTCTCAGCATCAAGCCTTGATCCGGGCTGGACCTTGGCGGGCACGGCCGCGCTGACGGCCCCCGCCGCTGATGCCGAAGGTGCTGGCTGGCTCAGGCTCACGGGCAACGCCACCGGCGCGCAGGGCAATGCACGCCACACCGGCGCCAGCTTCAGCGCGCAGAACGGCGTGACGCTCTCCTTCAGCTATGTCTCATGGGGCGGCGGTGTGCCGGGCGCGGACGGCATCACGGTGTTCCTCTATGACGCCACGCAGAACATGTCGGGAGCGCTGCCCGGCGGCGGCCTGGGCTACTGCAAGGGCGCAGGGGGTTACCTGGCATTGGCGCTGGACGAGTACGGCAATTTCTCCAGCCCGGCGGACAACTGTTCCGGCGGCGGCGGGCCCGGCGGCGCGCCGCAGGCGCTGGTGCTGCGCGGCCCTGCCGCGGCCGGCAACCCGTTTATTGCCCACGCGGCCATGCCAGGCAATGTGGACCAGGCCGCGGCTGCAGCGCGCCCGGCGCCGCGCCAGGTGGTGATGACGCTTTCACCCAAGGCTGCGGGCGTGGGTTACACCGTCAACGTCGATGTGCGTGACGGTCCGGCGGGTGGTTTCCGGCGGCTGTTGTCGAATGCGGACTTTCCCTATGCGGCGCCCGCCGCGCTGAGCGTGGGCGTTGCCGGCAGCACCGGCGGCGCGAAGAATGTGCACGAGGTCCGCGACCTGATGGTGACCGGCAACGCGGCCAACCCGCCCGTGGTCAACCAGATTTTCACGCCGCCTGTGATCGCGCCCGGCGGCACCAGCACGCTGGAGCTGCATTTCAACAGCCCCGGCCCGCGCCGTGCCGTGCTCAGCGCGTCCTTTACGCAGACCTTGCCCCCGGGCCTGGTAGTGGCC
Source organism: Polaromonas sp. P3_B1 (assembly GCF_056402935.1). Classification (NCBI taxonomy): domain Bacteria; kingdom Pseudomonadati; phylum Pseudomonadota; class Betaproteobacteria; order Burkholderiales; family Comamonadaceae; genus Polaromonas; species Polaromonas sp. P3_B1. Next base: position 36,691 of record NZ_JBFUGK010000018.1, on the reverse strand, counting down.
ACGCCGGCGGGCCTGGGCGGCGATTGCCTGGGCACGGTCAATGCCGCGCCGGGCGGCAACACCGTGTCCATCGACGCCGGCATGAACATCCGCAACGGCGGGTGCGCGGTCTCACTCAAGGTACGCGCGGCGGCGGCCGGCACCTACACCAGCACCGCGCCGGTGGGTAGCCTGCAAACCGACCTGGGCCGCAACACGGAGGCCGGCACTGCTTCCTTGCTGGTCAAGCGCTGATACGGCGCATCAGGCTGAGTGGGGGCCTCAGGGCAGTTCAACGCCGCCCATACGGGCCACGATGGTGCCGGCGCGCGAAGCCAGATAGCCTGAGTTGGGCCGGGTTTCAAAATACTTGGGCCGCGGCAGCATGACTGCCAGCCGTGCGGATTCATAAGCGCTCAGTTTGGCTGCGGGCTTGCGGTAGTAGTGCTGGGCGGCTGCCTCGGCCCCGAAAATGCCTTCACCCCATTCCACGCTGTTGAGGTAAATCTCCAGGATGCGTTCCTTGCCCAGCAGCGCCTCCAGCAGCAAGGTCAGCACCAGCTCTTGGCCTTTGCGCAACAGCGTGCGCTCGCCCGACAGGAACAGGTTTTTGGCCAGCTGCTGCGTGATGGTGGAGCCGCCCACGATCTTGGGCGGTTTGGCGGGCGCCAGGCGGTTGGGAGATTGCGCGGCGCGTTGTTGGGCCTTGGCGTTTTTATCCCAGGCTTTTTCCAGCGCTTCCATGTCCACGCCCTCATGCTCGGCAAATCCGGCGTCTTCGGATGCGATGACCGCGCGTTTGAGATTGTCGGGCAGCGCGCTATAAGGCACCCATTGCTGCCGCCATTTGAGTGCGCCGGTGTTGCGCGCGACCAGGTAGGCTTCCGAGCGCTGGAAGGCGGTTGACTCCGGATCCACCACGGCCATCACGGCGATGCGCGCCACAAAAAATAGCTGCAAGGCCAGGCCGGCCAGCAGGCCCAGGCCGACAAGCCTGAACAGCGCCTTCATGCCAGCAGTGCCCGCATTTCCTGCAGCACCTGCGCCGAGGGCGGGCGCACCTTGCGCCACAGCTCGAAGGCCTCGGCGGCCTGCTCTACCAGCATGCCCAGTCCGTCGCGCGGCACGGCGCCGTTGTCGCGGGCCCAGGCCATGAAGCCTGCCGCGGCGGTGCCATACATCATGTCGTATGCCAGCGCACCGGGCTTGAGCACACTGGTGGCCACAGGCACGCCGGCGCCGGCCAGGCTGCTCGCGCTGGCGTTGATGACCGCGTCAAAACTTCCTTGCAAACCCGGCAAATCTTCCGAGAGGAGTTCTGTTTTTTCCAGCAGTTCTTTCATGGACGCATGCGTCTTGTGGCGCTCGACCAGCGCATCGGCTTTGGCCCGTGTGCGGTTAACAACCACCAGGCGGCGTGGCCCTGCGGCCAGCAGCGGCGCCAGCGCGCCCGCGCCCGCGCCACCCGCGCCTATCAGTAGCACGTCGCGCCCGGCCAGCGAAACGCCGGCGTTGTTCTGGATGTCGTTGACCAGCCCGATGCCATCGGTGTTGTCGGCATGGACGGCGCCGCCCTGCAGCAGCAAGGTGTTGGCGGCCTGCGCGAGCTGCGCCCGGTCGCTGCGCGTGGTGGCGGCTTCAAAGGCGTCGAGCTTGAAAGGCACGGTGACGTTGCAGCCTTTGACGCCGTCACGCTGCAGTTGCGCCAGTGTAGAGGCGAAGGATTCAAGCGGCACCAACAGGCGCTCGTACTGCAGGGATTGCCCCGTAAGTTCAGCAAAGCGCGCGTGGATCAGTGGCGATTTGCTGTGCGCGATCGGGTTGCCCAGGACGTAGTACTGATCCATGAGGTGATGACGTGACGCTTGCCGCGGCTTCAGCGGCTGGTGAGCTTGGTTTCCAGCGTGTCGTCGCGCGTGAACTTGAAGCGCGACACCACGACGATCTGGTCGGCCTTGCGGCGCATGGCGTCGTTGAAGCGGCCAAAGGGCCCGGTGCCGCGCACGATGCTCTGGGCGCGCCGGTCCAGCGTCAGGTTGCCCGAGGTCTGCACCACTTCCGTGTCCAGCACGGTGCCGTCGAAGTTCACGGTGACGATCATGGTGAGCTCGCCGTACAGCTTTTTGCCGGCTTGCTCGGGGAAGTTGACGGTGCCTTTTTCTTCAATTTTTCGGCGCAGCTCGTCGTAATAGACGGCGTAGACCTCTTCGCGCGTGGCCGGGCTGATGTAGCGCTTTTTGGGTCGCGCGTTTTCTTCGTTGATGCGGCGCTCGATCTCGGCCAGAATTTTCACCAGCTGCTTGCGCTTTTCCTCGCGTTCGGCTTGGGCCGGGCTGTTGGAGGGCTGTGTCAGGTCGGGCGGCGGCATGGAGGCCAGCTGTTTTTTGATCTGCGCCAGCAACTGGGTCTGCTGCTCTTGCAGCGACTCGACCTTGCGCTGCGCGTCTTCCGTGGCGTCGCCGAGTTCCATCAGGGCCGAAGGCGGCAGGGGCGAGGTGGCCCGGCCTTTTTCGGCCTCGCCGCCGCCGGCCAGCGAGGCCTGCGCGATCGCCTTGGCAAAGTCGGGCTTTTCGTTGGACTTGGCGTTGACCAGGATCACCTCGAGCGGGGTGTCCTGGAACACGCGGTTAAAGCGCTCGGGGTCGACAAAACGTGCCGTCAGCAACACCGCGTGCACGGCGATGGACACGCCCAGGGCGATTTGCAGTGTGCGAGGGCCTGTTGACACTATGTTTACAAATGCGAATGGGTTGAAAACAGCGCCAATCAAGGCGCGCGACGACGCCCAGACTGGGCGTCTGGGCTAGGAGTGCAACGCGGAGTGGTGCTGTTTTCAACCCATTCCCTCCGGGTTGCGATCAAAAAGGCCTTGCGCGGCGTTGCAAAGCCTCGCCGGGGCTCGCCCCGCCTGCGTTTTGCGCCTTGCTCAAGGCCTTTTTGACTCGCAACGCATCTTGCAAACATAGTGTTAACAGGCCCTAGGTTCTTCACAGAAAGAGATTATCGGGGTTTATGCGCGAAATCCGGCGTCAACCGTCCACCGGAGCCGCAGCGGCGGCATCGGTTTGTGGCTCATTGACATCGACTGCGATGGAGATCGGGCCGGCGGCCATTTCGGTTTCGCCGTCATCTTCGCCCAACGGGTCGGGCGACTCGTCAATCTCCACGTCCAGCCGCTCGGTCACCGTGCCCGACACGTCCAGCGTGATCTCGTCGATCTCGCCCAGGCGCACGCGCACCTTCGCGCCGCGCGGCAGGCCTTGCGCACCCACGGCGGGCAACACCAGCGGCAACTCGTCGGCGCGCACCAGGTTGTCCTTGAAGGCAATGGCCGTCAGCTCGGTGATGCCGTTTTGCTGCAGGTATTTGAGGGTCCAGTAACGCTCTATGCCGGCCTGGAAACCGTTGTAGGCGCTGTAGGCGGCGTCAAAGCCCGAAATGATGGAAAACAGCTCGGCGTCCTTGGGCTTGAAGGGCGCGGCCAGCGCGGCCGTGCGCCCGTGGCGAGCGCAGGCGATGATCTGCCACTGGTTGACCAGGTCGGTGTAGCGGCGCAGCGGCGAGGTGCTCCAGGCGTAACTTTTGACGCCTATGCCCGCATGCGGCAAGGCCTTGGTGCCCATGCGCACCTTCACGCCGGGCGCCAGGCTGGCCTGGCTGCGGTAGATGCCGGGCACGCCGTGCTCGGCCAGCCACTGGCCCCAGGTGCTGTTGGCGAGGATCATGGCCTCGGCGACGATCAAGTCCAGCGGCGCGCCGCGCTGGCGCGTGCTGATGCTGACGGCCTCGTTGCCTTGGGGCTCGCCGCCCGTGGGGTTGTCGAGGCGGAAGTTGTAGTCGGGCCGGTTGAAGTTCTCGGGCTTGCCGCGCACGATTTCGCGCTGCGCCTTCAGGTGTCTGGCCAGCCGGTGCAGGAAGGTGAGCTCCACGCCCCACTGCACGGCTGTGGGCGGGTTGATTTGCGCGGCTTCGAAAAAGGCTTCGGTGAAAGTGCTGTCCAGCATGTCGTGGCGCAAGTTGCTCACGATGGGCACCTGCTCGAGCCGGGTCACGCTTTCCTTGATTTCCAGCGTGGCTTCATCGAGCGTGAGGTACAGAGACAGGGCAGGGCAGTTGCGGCCTTCCTGCAAGGTGTAGCTTTTGACGATCTCGTCGGGCAGCATGGTCAGCTTGTAGCCCGGCATGTAGACGGTGGAAAGCCGCGCGCGGCCCACAACGTCAATCGGGCTGCCGGGCTGCACGGCCAGGCCGGGTGCGGCGATGTGAATGCCCAGGGTGACGGTGCCGCTGCCCAGGCCCTGGACGGAGAGCGCGTCGTCGATTTCGGTGGTGGCTGAGTCGTCAATGGAAAACGCCTTGACGTCGGCCAGCGGCAACTCATCCTTGACTTCGGGCGCCTGCAGCGCCGGGAAGCCCGTGCCTTTGGGAAAGTTCTCGAACAGAAAGCGCTTCCAATGGAACTGGTAGGGCGAGGCAATGGCGCCGGCTTTTTGCAGCAAATCCAGCGGCGCGGTGTGCGTGGCGCGCGAGGCCTCGACCACGGCCTTGTACTCGGGGCTGTTCTTGTCGGGCTTGAACAGGATTTTGTAGAGCTGCTCGCGCACGGGCGCGGGGCATTCGCCGCGGCCCAGCTCCTCGGCCCAGGCGGTGATTTGTGCCGCAACCTGCTTTTTCTTCTCGATGGCGGCCAGCGCCTGTTGCAGGATTTCGGCAGGCGCCTTCTTGAAGCGGCCCTTGCCGGCGCGGCGGAAGTAGTGCGGCGCGTCGTAGAGGCGGAACAGCGCCGCGGCCTGCTGCTCCAGCGTCGCGGGTTTGCCGTCGGCGCTGAAGTAATCGCGGGCCAGGTCGGCAGAGCCGAATTCGCCTTCGCCGGCGAATTCCCAGGCCAGGTCCAGCTCGATGTCGGTGCTCAGTTTTTGCCCGGCGGCCATCAAGTCGGCGGGCGAGGGTTTCTCAAACTTCAGCAGGGCATTGACGCCCTTGACCTTGACGCGCTTGCCCGAGTCGAGCTCCACCTGCAGCGAGGCGTCGCTCTCGGACAAAATGCGGCCGGCCAGAAACTTGCCGGCTTCTTCAAACAATACAAACAAAACGGGATCCCTTTGGTGTCTTTGGGTGTCTTTGGTGACTTGGGACTAGTGTAATCAGGCCCCGTTTGGTCGCGTTTCAGGCCAAGGCCAGGAAATCCAGGATTTCCGGCACATGCGCGTCGAAGTCGCTCAGCGCATGGTCGCCGCCGTCCAGGATGCGCAGGTGGGTGCCTGCGTAGCGGCCCGCCATTTCGCGCCAGTCGAGCACCTCGTCGCCCTTGGCGATGATGGCCAGATAATTGCCGGGCGCCTTGAGCGGCCCAGCATGCTGGGCTTTGAGTTCTTCGACAAAACGCGGCTCAAAGAAAAAATGCTCATCAGGGTTGTGCCAGGCGGTTTGCTCGCCGATATAGCGGGCCAGGTCGCGCGCCGGCTCTACGGCCGGATTGAGCAGCACGGCCTTGCAGCCTGTGCGTTCGGCCACGGCGGTGGCGTAAAAGCCGCCCAGCGAGGAGCCGACCACGGCCAGGCTTTGGTAGCCGGCCTGTTGCGGCCACCGGGCGATTTCGTCCATGACGCCGCGCAAGGCCTCGTCGGGCGACGGCGGAAGCTGCGGGCACCACCAGTGCACAGCGGGATGGCGCTGCCGCACGATGGCCGCCATTTTCCGGGCTTTCATGGACTGTGGCGAGGAACGAAAGCCGTGCAGGTAGAGCAGGTGGGTGGTGCGCATTCCGCCATGGTAGACGGGAGCCCACGGTCTTTGGCTTTGGCCGCGGACCCTGGCGGATAATCCCCGCCATGGCCGCCGTTTTCGACAAACCCTCTCTTTACCAGCGAACTTTGCCCCTGCTGCAGGGTTTTGACGGCCTGCTGGCGTTTGCCGTCTTCCTGCTGGCCTGCGCGGGCTTGCTGATCATGTATTCGTCGGGTTATGACCACGGCACCCGCTTTGTCGACCATGGCCGCAACATGCTGATCGCCGGGGCCATCATGTTCGTGGTGGCGCAGGTGCCGCCGCAACGCCTGATGGCCTTTGCCGTGCCGCTCTACATCGTCGGGGTGACCCTGCTGGTGGCCGTCGCGGTTTTCGGCGTGACCAAAAAAGGCGCCAGGCGCTGGCTCAACGTGGGGGTGGTGATACAGCCCAGTGAAATCCTCAAGATCGCGATGCCCCTGATGCTGGCCTGGTGGTTCCAGAAACGCGAAGGCCAGCTGCGCCCGCTGGATTTCCTGGCCGCCGGATTGTTGCTGGCGATGCCGGTGGGCCTGATCATGAAGCAGCCCGACCTGGGCACCTCGCTGCTGGTGCTGGCCGCCGGCCTCGCGGTGATCTTTTTCGCGGGCCTGAGCTGGAAGCTGATCTTGCCGCCGGTGCTGCTGGGCCTGGTGGGGGTGTTCCTGGTGGTGTGGTTCGAGCCGCAAATCTGCGCCGACGGTGTGCGCTGGCCCATATTGCACGACTACCAGCAGCAGCGCATCTGCACCCTGCTGGATCCGTCGCGCGACCCGCTGGGCAAGGGCTTTCACATCATCCAGGGCATGATCGCCATCGGTTCTGGCGGCATCACCGGCAAGGGCTTCATGGCCGGCACGCAGACGCACCTGGAGTTCATCCCCGAGCGCACCACTGATTTCATCTTCGCGGCCTACTCCGAGGAGTTCGGCCTGCTGGGCAACCTGCTGCTGATCACCGGCTTCATCTTCCTGATCCTGCGCGGGCTGGCCATCGCGCTGGAGGCCTCGACTCTGTTCGCGCGCCTGCTGGCGGGGGCGCTGACCATGATTTTTTTCACCTATGCCTTCGTCAACATGGGCATGGTCAGCGGCATCCTGCCAGTGGTGGGCGTGCCTTTGCCTTTCATCAGCTACGGCGGCACCGCCATGGTGACGCTGGGCCTGGCGCTGGGCATGCTGATGTCCATCGCCAAGGCCAAGCGCCTGGTGCAGACCTGAGAGCCGCCGCGTGAACGCCCGCATCGTGACCGTGATAGGGGTGGGGAATATGGGCGGCGGCATGGCGGCCAACCTGCTGGCCAAGGGCTGGGATGTCCGTGTTTGCGACATTGATGCTGTCAAGGTTGCGGCCATGGTGCAGTTGGGCGCCAGAGCCATTGCCAGCCCTACCGACGCCCCGTTGGATTCACAGGCCTTCATCGTCTGCGTGGTAGACGCGGCGCAAACCGAAGACGTGCTGTTTGGCGTGCAGGGTCTGGCCTGCATGCTGCAGCCCGACCACGCGGTGATGCTGTGCCCGACCATCGCGCCGCAGGACGTTGAATCCTTCGCCGCCCGGCTGGCCGAGCGCGGTGTGCACACGCTGGACGCGCCCATGTCGGGCGGCCCGGCCCGCGCGCGAGACGGCTCCATGAGCCTGATGCTGGCTTGCACGCAGGCGGTATACGCTCAGCAGGCCGGCTTGCTGCGGGATTTGTCGGCCAAGGTGTTTCACATCAGCGAAAAACCCGGCGACGGCGCGCGCACCAAGCTCGTCAACAACCTGCTGGCAGGCATCAACCTGGTGGGCGCGGCCGAGGCGCTGGCCTTGGCTGAGCGCCTGGGCCTTGATCTGGGCAAAACCCTGGACGTGATCGAGCAATCCAGCGGGCAGAGCTGGATTGGCTCTGACCGCATGCGCCGCGCGATTGCCGGCGACTACGCGCCGCGCGCGCATGTGACGCTGCTCGAGAAAGACACGCGATTGGCCGTGGCGGCGGCACATGCCGCAGATTTTGAAGGCCCGCTGGGCGAACGCGCCAGCCGGGTCTTTGCCGAGGCCCACCAAGCCGGGCTGGCGGGCGAAGACGACGCCGCGCTGTTCAAGCACCTGGGCGGCGAGGGCGGTTGAGCGTTTTTCGCGCTGTTTCGCCCCATTTGCGGCAAAACCCCGCGGCCCGCTTGGCTCGCGCTTCACACAGCCCGGCGCACAGGCAGACTGCCTACAATGGCCGCATGACCTCACTTCGCTCCACCAACGCCTCCGCCCCCAACAAGTCCACGGTCTCTTCGGCCGCCAGGCCTACGGTGGAGTCGACCTCGGGGCGGCTTGAGATCGCGCAGAAACTGCTGCTGGCGCCTTTCGGCCTCACGCAGGCGCACCTGGGCCGCGCTCTTGGTGAAATCACCTCGTACGGCGCGGACGACGCCGACCTGTATTTCCAGTACACCCGCAGCGAAGGCTGGAGCCTGGAAGAGGGCATTGTGAAGACCGGCTCTTTCAGCATCGACCAGGGCGTGGGCGTGCGCGCGGTGAGCGGCGAGAAAACTGCCTTTGCCTATTCCGACGATATTTCCGAAGCCTCCTTGCTTGATGCAGCACGCACGGTGCGCAGCATTTCCGCCGGCGGCAAAAGCGCCCGCGTCAAAACGCCTGCCGGCCGCATCGCCGGCAGCCGCTCGCTCTACCAGGGGCTGGACCCGATTGCCACGCTGGACAGCACCGCCAAGGTCCAGTTGCTGGAAAAAGTCGAAAAATTCGCCAAAGCCAAGGACCCGCGCATCGTGCAGGTCATGGCGGGCCTCGCCAGCGAATACGACGTGGTCATGGTGGCGCGCGCCGACGGTACGCTGGCCGCCGACGTGCGGCCGCTGGTGCGCCTGAGCGTGACGGTGATCGCCGAGCAGAAAGGCCGGCGCGAAGTCGGCTCGGGCGGCGGCGGCGGCCGTTTCGGCCTGGCGTATTTCGACGACGCGCAAGTCGCCGAGTATGTGAACGACGCGGTGAAAGCCGCCCTGACCAACCTTGACGCGCGCCCCGCGCCGGCCGGCGAGATGACGGTGGTGCTGGGCTCGGGCTGGCCCGGCATCCTGCTGCACGAAGCCATAGGTCACGGCCTGGAAGGCGACTTCAACCGCAAGGGCTCCAGCGCGTTTTCCGGGCGCATAGGCCAGCGCGTGGCGGCCAAGGGCGTCACCGTGCTGGACGACGGCACCATCGCCGACCGCCGCGGCTCGCTCAATGTCGACGACGAGGGCAACGCCAGCCAGCGCAATGTGCTGATCGAAGACGGGATTTTGAAGGGCTATATCCAGGATTCGCTGAACGCCCGCCTGATGAAAGTCAAGCCCACCGGCAACGGCCGGCGCGAGAGCTACGCCCACGTGCCCATGCCGCGCATGACCAACACCTATATGCTGGGCGGCGACAAGCAGCCCGAGGAAATCGTGGCCAGCATCAAGAAGGGCCTGTACGCCACCAACTTCGGCGGCGGCCAGGTCGACATCACCTCGGGCAAGTTTGTTTTCTCGGCCAGCGAAGCCTTCTGGGTCGAAAACGGCAAGATTCTTTACCCCGTCAAGGGCGCGACGATTGTCGGCAACGGCCCCGATGCACTGACCCGCGTCACCATGATGGGCAACGACATGGCCCTGGACAGCGGCGTCGGCACCTGCGGCAAGGAAGGCCAGAGCGTGCCGGTCGGCGTCGGCCAGCCGACGCTGCGCATTGACGGCCTGACGGTAGGCGGAACGGCCTGAAACGGCTGTTTTCAGGGCTTTCGCGGACCTGTGCTACATTCCAGCTTATGAATTCGGCCAAGTTTTACTTTGCTTACTTTTGGTTCTCCAGCGCTTTCGGCGGTAGAGAGATCAAGGCGTGACCCGATAAAACGCACCGAATCTCCAAAAACCGCCGGCTCCCGGCGGTTTTTTTTTGCCTGTTCTGTTTGCTGAATGTTTGTACTGAACCTGAATTGCCTGACTGACACCCGACACCCTAGAAAAGGAAGATTGCGATGAATGCCAAGCCCACCTCCGCCAGCGACAACTGGTATGCGACCGTCGAAAAAACCAGCCAGACCGACGACGAACGCATCAAGGACATCACCGTGCTACCCCCTCCCGAGCATCTCATCCGCTTCTTCCCCATCCGCGGCACCGCCGTCGAGACGCTGATCAGCAAAACCCGCAAAAGCATCCACAACATCATCCAGGGCAAGGACGACCGCCTGCTGGTCGTCATCGGCCCCTGCTCCATCCACGATCCCGCCGCGGCGGTGGAGTATGCCCGCAAGCTGCTTGAGCAGCGCAAGAAATACGAAGGCACGCTGGAAATCGTGATGCGTGTCTACTTCGAAAAGCCGCGCACCACCGTGGGCTGGAAAGGCCTGATCAACGACCCGTACCTGGATGAAACCTACCGCATCGACGAAGGCCTGCGCATCGCGCGCCAGCTGCTGATCGACATCAACCGCCTGGGGTTGCYGGCCGGCAGCGAGTTCCTGGACGTGATCTCGCCGCAGTACATCGGCGACCTGATCTCCTGGGGCGCCATCGGGGCGCGCACCACCGAAAGCCAGGTGCACCGCGAACTGGCCTCGGGCCTGTCGGCGCCAATCGGCTTCAAGAACGGCACGGACGGCAACATCCGCATCGCCACCGACGCCATCCAGGCGGCGGCGCGCGGCCACCATTTCCTGTCGGTGCACAAAAACGGCCAGGTCGCGATCGTGCAGACCAACGGCAACAAGGACTGCCACGTGATCTTGCGCGGCGGCAAGACGCCCAATTACGACGCGGCCAGCGTCGCGGCGGCGTGCAAGGAACTGGAAGCGTCCAAGCTGCCGGCCACGCTGATGGTGGACTGCAGCCACGCCAACAGTTCCAAGCAGCATGAAAAGCAGGTCGATGTCGCGCGCGACATCGCAGGCCAGGTGGCCGGTGGCTCGCGCCATGTATTCGGCCTGATGGTGGAAAGCCACCTGAACCCCGGTGCGCAGAAATTCACCCCCGGCAAGGACGACGCGAAAGCGCTGGAATATGGCAAAAGCATCACTGACGCCTGCCTGGGCTGGAACGATTCGCTGGATGTGCTGGAAATTTTGTCGGCTGCCGTGCTCAAGCGGCGCGCCGCCAAGTAAGCGCTATCGGCCGCTTGCGGGTTTGTGCGAATAGCCGCAATACCCGCAAGTCGCCGACCATGGATAAGAGCCTGTTTACGACCTATTTGGGGCCACGCCTGCCCTTCGGGTTGGGGTGAAATCGGGCGATTTGGCGCCCCAGTCCCTTGCATGGGCAGGAGCCTATGCAGCGGGCTCTGGGCCACCAACTCATCCCGATTGCATCCCAACGTGGCCCCAAATAGGTCGTAAACAGGCTCTAACTGATCAGGAGCCATCATCATGCGCAGTGAAGTCAGTGTGAGCTTCAAGGACAGCCCACCCGTGCGGCTGGACCTCAACGAAGTGCAGCCCATGCCGCACGACGTGGCGCGTTGGTGGCTGGACGACCAGTTCACGCAGATGGGGTGTGAACCGCTGCGGCCCACCGGCAAGCTGCTGACCGCCGACAAGGTCGTGGTGGTGGCTCAGGCCGCCGGGCCGGCAAAGTTCGCCGAGGCCAAGTGGGCGCAGGAGTTTGCCCGTGCGACCAGCGCGGCGCTGGCCAAGCCCGTCGTGCACATCGACGTGGCCACGCTTTCTATTAGTTATTAATGAGAGCCCCCCAGGGGCCCCCAGGCGTTCTGGGCAACGGCTCAGGCCTTGAGCGCTTCCAGCAGTTTGGCGTGAATCCCGCCAAACCCCCCATTGCTCATGCACAGCAGATGGTCGCCCGGCCGGGCAGCCGCCATGACCTGGTCCAGTAGCTGGGCTATGGTGCCGGCGACCTGGGCGCGCTCGCCCATGGGCGCCAGCGCGGCACGCGCGTCCCAGTCCAGCCCGCCCGCGTGGCAAAACGCCAGGTCGGCCTGCTCCAGGCTCCAGGGCAACTGGGCCGTCATGGCGCCCAGCTTCATGGTGTTGCTGCGCGGCTCGAAGATGGCGAGGATGCGTTCGCCGCCCCGGCCGGCGCTTTGCAACTGGCGGCGCAGGCCGTCCACGGTGGTGTGGATGGCGGTGGGGTGATGGGCGAAGTCGTCATACACGGTGATGTCGCCGCCTTGGCGCGGGATCACGCCGCGAACTTCCATGCGGCGTTTGACGTTCTGGAATTCGGTCAGTGCCAGCGCCGCGGCCTCGGGCGCCACGCCCACATGCTCGGCCGCCGCGATGGCGGCCAGGGCGTTGAGCTGGTTGTGCATACCACTGATGCCCCACTTCACATGGGCTACGGCTTCGCCGGCCTTGAGCACATGAAAGTCATGCGGTTCGCCATGGGCGGTGAAGCCGGCCTTGTTCAGAAGGCCATTGCCAAAGAGTAGTTGCTCACTCCAGCAGCCCTGGGCCAGTACGCGCTGCAGGCTGGCCTCGGCCGCGTTGACGACGATGCGGCCTTGCGAAGGCACGGTGCGCACCAGGTGGTGGAATTGCCGCTCTATGGCCGCCAGGTCGTCAAAGATGTCGGCATGGTCGAACTCGAGGTTGTTCAGCACGGCGGTGCGCGGCCGGTAGTGCACAAACTTGCTGCGCTTGTCGAAAAACGCCGTGTCGTACTCGTCGGCCTCGATCACAAAGGTATTGCCCTCGCCCAGCCGGGCCGAGACGCCGAAATTGAGCGGCACGCCGCCAACCAGGAAACCCGGCTTCAGCCCGGCGTGCTCCAGGATCCAGGTCAGCATGGCCGTGGTGGTGGTCTTGCCGTGTGTGCCGGCCACGGCCAGCACATGGCGCGGGCCGGTCGCATGGTGGGTGGGGTGGTGCAATACATGGCCCGACAGCCATTGCGGGCCGCTGGTATAGGGTTTGCCGCTGTTCAAGATGGCTTCCATCAGCGGGTACTTGGGCGTCCCGTCGGCCAGCCGGGCGCGTGAAATCACGTTGCCGACCACAAACACGTCGGGCTCGAAGGCCATCTGGTCGGCGCCGTAACCCTCGATCAGCTCGATGCCCAGGCCGCGCAGCTGGTCGCTCATGGGCGGGTAGACGCCGGTGTCGCAGCCCGTGACTTTGTGTCCCGCCTCCCGCGCCAGGGCGGCCAGGCCGCCCATGAAAGTGCCGCAGATCCCCAGAATATGTATGTGCATGGGGCTGTATTCTAGGCAGGGCTTTCGCTGCTCCAGCATGACCAGGGGCGGACGGCGGCGGGGGCTGAACTTTAAGGGGCCACGCGAGCCTAACCGGGGCACAATCACCTGACCCCTTCGCATCTCTTGCGGCCTGCGGGCCTGCCGACCTTGATCCCACACACCCTCAAATCCGAAATCGCCGCCACGGCCGCCGCGCTGGTGGTCGAGGAAGGGCTGGAATACGGCCCGGCCAAACGCCGCGCCGTCAAACAGCTGGCGCTGCCGGCCCGTACCGAGCTCCCCGGCAATGACGAGCTGGAAGACGCGGTGCGCGAATACATCGCGCTGTTCTGCGCCGACACCCAGCCGGCCGAGCTGGCTGCTTTGCGCGAACTGGCCCTGGTCTGGATGGAGCGCCTGGCGCAGTTCCGGCCTTACCTGGGCGGTGCCGTCTGGCACGGCACGGCCACGCGGCTGTCCGATATCTATATCCAGCTTTTCTGCGATGACCCCAAATCCGCTGAAATCGCGTTGATTGAGCACAATGTGGACTACGAGCCGCGCACCGTGACCGGCTTTACCGGCGACAGCGTGGAAGCGCTCAGCCTGCGAAGCATGTGCAAACCTTTGAATGAAACGGTGGGCGTGCACCTGATGGTCTACGACCATGACGACTTGCGCGGTGCCCTCAGGCCCGATACCAAGGGTCGTTCGCCACGGGGCGACATTGCCGCAGTGCAAAAATTGCTATCCATCCAACCCGGAGCTTGAGAACACGTGAACCGCAGAAACCTGATTTATGGCGGTACAGCCGCTTTGGCTGGTCTGGCCGGCGTGGGCGCCGCCTGGTGGAAATTCCAGCCCCACCAAGTAGATGAGAAGGTGGTGGCCCCAGCGCCTGGCGCCGCAACCGGCAACGCGACCGACGCGTTCTGGAGCCTGAACTTTGACATGCCGGACGGAAAGAACCTGTCCATGGGCAGTTTTCGCGGCAAGCTCTTGCTGGTCAATTTCTGGGCCACCTGGTGCCCGCCCTGTGTCGAGGAATTGCCTTTGTTGGATTACTTCTACCAGGAAAATCGCGATAAAAACCTGCAAATAGTGGGTTTGGCCGTTGATCAACCCACCGCTGTGCGAACCTGGCTGCAAAGCAAGCCCCTGCATTTTCCGGTCGGCATGGCCGGCCTGGGAGGGACCGAGCTCAGCAAATCCCTGGGTAACCTTGCCGGCAGCCTGCCCTTCACGGCGGTGTTCAGTGCCTCGGGAGAGCTGCTGCACCGCAAGATCGGCAAGGTCCTGCCAGAGGATCTGGCGCAGTGGGCGAAGCTCGTCTAGGAGTCCTGACGAGGGTTTTGTCGCAAAATTCGGCCAACCTGCGGCAATATGCTCCTAACGGCACTGTCTGAAGGGGTTTCAGGGAAATTGAGACCAACCGCCAGACGGTTTGGAATGGCCTCCGGCTTGATGTACACTCTGCGCTTTCCCGGGGAATGCCGCCTGGCTCCACCCCGCAGTAGTTAACTGATAAGCGCTTTAAAGCGTAAAAGCAGAAAGTAAGTGAAAAAAGAAGGAAGATCGGTGGCCACGTCAAGTGCGCCCTGTTTCCAGCCTTTCAATCAAAAGCTGCGCCCAGATCCCGCGCCAGCATCTACCGTCGTTGGAGAGAACCCATGGATTTAAGAAAACTCAAAACCCTGATCGACCTCGTCTCGGAGTCCAACGTCTCCGAACTGGAAATCACCGAGGCAGAGGGCAAGGTACGCATCGTCAAATCCAGCGGTGCTCCCGTCGTGATGCAGCAGCCGGTTGCCATGGTAGCAGCTCCCGCAGCGGGCCCGGTCGCCGCTACGCCGGCTGCTCCCGCCGCCGAGGCGGCGCCTGTCGCCCCCGCCGGCCATGCCGTCAAGTCGCCCATGGTGGGCACTTTCTACCGTTCCGCCAGCCCCGGCGCCAAGCCTTTTGTCGAGCTCGGCAGCGTGGTCAAGGAAGGCGAAACCATCTGCATCATCGAGGCGATGAAGATCCTCAACGAGATCGAAGCCGACAAGTCGGGCACGGTCACCAAGATTCTTTCGGAAAACGGCCAGGCTGTTGAATACGGCCAACCCCTCTTCATCATTGAATAAGCGGGGCGCAGCGCCTCCTTTTCAAACCAGGCTTACCGACGCATGTTCAAAAAAATTCTGATCGCCAACCGCGGAGAGATCGCTTTGCGCATCCAGCGCGCCTGCCGCGAACTCGGCGTGAAGGCCGTGATGGTGTACTCCGAGGCCGACCGCGAAGCGAAATACATCAAGCTGGCGGATGAATCGGTCTGCATAGGCCCGGCGCCCTCCAAGGACAGCTACCTCAACATGCCGGCCATCATCTCGGCGGCCGAGGTGACGGACGCCGAAGCCATCCACCCCGGTTACGGTTTCCTGAGCGAAAACGCCGATTTTGCCGAGCGGGTCGAGAAAAGCGGCTTCAAGTTCATAGGCCCCTCGCCCGAATCCATCCGCATCATGGGCGACAAGGTTTCGGCCAAGCAGACCATGATCAAGGCCGGCGTGCCCTGCGTGCCCGGCTCCGAAGGCGCCTTGCCTGACGACCCTGTCCTCATCAAGCGCACCGCCAAGCAGATCGGCTACCCGGTCATCATCAAGGCGGCCGGCGGCGGCGGCGGGCGCGGCATGCGCGTGGTGCACACCGAGGCGGCCCTGCTGCACGCGGTGCAGACCACCAAGGCGGAGGCCGGCGCGGCTTTCGGCAACCCAGAGGTCTACATGGAGAAGTTCCTGCAGAACCCGCGGCATATCGAAATCCAGATCCTGGCCGACCAGCACAAGAACGCGGTCTGGCTGGGCGAGCGCGACTGCTCCATGCAGCGGCGCCACCAGAAAGTCATGGAAGAGGCGCCGGCGCCCGGCATTCCTCGCAAGCTGATCGAGCGCATCGGCGAGCGCTGCGTCGCGGCCGTCAAGAAGATCGGCTACCGCGGCGCGGGCACCTTCGAGTTTCTCTACGAAAACGGCGAGTTCTATTTCATCGAGATGAACACCCGCGTGCAGGTGGAGCACCCGGTCACCGAGTGGATCACCGGCGTGGACATCGTGCGCACCCAGATCATGGTGGCCGCCGGTGAGAAGCTGCCCTTCGCCCAGCGCGACATCGAACTCAAGGGCCATTCCATCGAATGCCGCATCAACGCGGAAGACCCCTACAAATTCATTCCCTCGCCGGGCCGCATCACGACCTGGCATACGCCCGGCGGGCCTGGCGTGCGGGTGGATTCCCATATTTACGCCAACTACTTCGTGCCGCCCAATTACGACTCCATGATCGGCAAGATCATCGTCCACGGCGACACGCGCGAGCAGGCCCTGGCCCGCATGAGCACGGCGCTGGCCGAGACCGTGGTCGAAGGCATCAACACCAACATCCCGCTTCACCGCGAACTGATGGTGGATGCCAAGTTCATGGATGGCGGCACGAATATCCACTACCTTGAAGAGTGGCTGTCGAAACGCGAGCGCTAGCCCCCACGGTGGATGTGGCCCCCACGGTCGCTCACTTCGTGTAGCTCCCTGCTCCCCGGGGGGGCCGCCCGCCCTGCGGCCCGGCAAAGCCGGTTCCGCGGCTCATGCTGGCAGGGGATTGCCATTGTCTAAATCAACCAGCGTGCCTAAACCATGTTTGAACTGATCCTGCTGGCCCCCGTCGACGAGGTCGAGATCCTGAGCGAGGCGCTGGATGCGCTGGATGCGCTCAGCGTGTCGGTGGAGGACGCCGATGCGCAGACGCCGGCTGAGCAGGCCCTGTTCGGCGAGCCCGGCATGCCGCCGCCCAAGGCGGGTTGGGAGCGCTCACGCGTGGTTTCGCTGTTTGCCACCGAAGCCCTGGCGCGCGACGCAGCCGCTGTGCTCGCGGCGCAGGATTTTTTCGCGGGCTGCCGGGTGGTTGCCATCCAGCCTGTGCCCGAGCAGGACTGGGTGCGTCTGACCCAGTCGCAGTTCTCGCCGGTGGACATCACGCCCGAATTCTGGATCGTGCCGACCTGGCACGAACCGCCGGCCGAGGCCAGGCAGGTCATCCGCCTGGATCCGGGCCTGGCTTTTGGCACCGGCACGCACCCCACCACACGCATGTGCCTTCGCTGGATAGCCGGCCGGGCGGGTAAAGACTTCGGCCGCGTGCTGGACTACGGTTGCGGCTCGGGCATTCTCGCCATTGGAGCTGCGAAGTTCGGCGCGGCCGACATTGACGCTGTCGACATCGACCAGGCTGCCGTGGAGTCGACGCTTGCCAACGCCGAAGCCAACCATGTGGTGCTCAACGCCGGCCTGCCCGAAAAAGCGTCCGGGCAGTACCGCACCGTGCTGGCCAACATCCTGGCCACGCCGCTCAAGGTGCTGGCGCCCCTGCTCTGCGCCCATGTCGAGAAGGGCGGTAACCTGGTGCTTGCCGGTATCCTGGAGCGCCAGGCTGAAGAGCTCACGCAAGCCTACGCCCCCTATTGCCAGCTCAAGGTGCATGATGCGCAAGAAGGCTGGGTCCTGATGACCGCCAGCTTCTAGGCCGGCCCCTTATGCCGCGCACGGCGGCTTACAGGCCTTCAACGGGGGCGCGGCCCCTACAATACAGCGCTAAATGAGCCTGATTACGCGCTGCCCCGCCTGCGGCACGATGTTCAAAGTCGTGACCGACCAACTCAAAGTCTCACAAGGCTGGGTGCGATGCGGGCATTGCGCTGAAGTGTTCGACGCATCTGCCCATCTGCTGCCACGCGACATGTCTTCGCTCAGCGCGCCTACGGCCACGCTGGCGCCCGCGCCTGAGCCCCCCCCGGAGTTTGACCGCCCCACCGAGCCGCAAAGCCTGCCCATGGCGGACCCGCCGGTGGAGCCGGCTCGACAGGAGTGGGCGCCGGCGCGCTCGTTTGCCGACAGGGCGCCGCTGCGGCCATCCAGCCCCGGCTGGGAGGAGGCCCAGGACAGCGCCGCCGATTTTGATCCCGCGCGCTGGAAGCGGGCGCAGCAGGAGCGCCAACACGATCCGCTCGAGCTGCCCGCCGAACCTCTGCCAGAAGCGCCGCTGCCGCGCCAGCCGGCCATGGTGAGCCAAGCCATTGAGGACGATTCCAGCTTTGCCTATTCAGACGTCGACTCCGGCATGCCGGGGCAGGCAGTGCAGCACGACGTGTCCTTTGTGCGGGAGGCGCGACGCAAAGCCTTCTGGCGAAAGCCACTGACGCGTTTGACGCTGCTCCTGCTGTCTCTTTTGCTGCTGGCCACGTTGGTGGCGCAGTGGGCTGTCCAGCAACGGGACATGCTGGCCGCGCTGGAGCCGCGGCTGCTTTCGCCGCTGCAGGCATTGTGCGGCCCGTTGCACTGCGAGATTCGTCCGCCCCGCCATATCGAGGCCCTGGTGATAGACAGCTCCACTTTCAATCGGGTCGCCCCCGACGTTTACCGCCTGAGCTTCACCCTCAAGAACACCGGCGTGGCGACCCTGGAAATGCCTTCGCTGGAAGTGACCCTGACCGACACCCAGGACCAGGCCGTGGTGCGCCGCATCCTGTCACCGGCGCAGTTCGGCGCCAAGGGCGCGACCCTGGCGGCCCAGTCCGAACTGGCGGGCCTGGTGATCATGAAGGTCTCAGGTGAGGTGGCTGCCGCTTCGCCCCCTTCCGCCTCCGCCACCTCGTCCTCCTCTTCTCCCGCACCATCACCGTTGCGGGTGGCGGGCTACCGTGTCCTGGCTTTTTATCCCTGACTATCCCTGACTGAAACGAGAAAAATCAATGTCTGCTGTTATCTGTGGTTCCCTGGCGTTTGACACCATCATGAGCTTCGAGGGGCGTTTCTCCGAGCAGATACTCCCCGACCAGTTGCACATCCTCAATGTCTCTTTCCTGGTGCCGGCATTGCGGCGCGAATTCGGCGGCTGCGCCGGCAACATCGCCTACAGCCTGCGGCAGCTGGGCGGCACGGCGCTGCCCATGGCCACGGTCGGCAGTGATGGCGCCGAGTATGTGGAGCGCATGAAAACCCTGGGCATCAGCACCGAGTTCGTGCGCCAGGTCGGTGATACCTACACCGCGCAGGCCATGATCATGACCGACCGCGACAACAACCAGATCACCGCATTTCACCCCGGCGCGATGATGCAGGCCCATGTGACCCGTATCGCGGCGCGCGATGACATCAAGCTGGGCATCATCTCGCCTGACGGACGGGATGCCATGCTGCAGCACGCCGAGCAGTTCAAGGCGGCCGATATCCCTTTCGTGTTTGACCCGGGCCAGGGTCTGCCCATGTTCGACGGCAAGGAACTCTCGCATTTCGTTGAGCTGGCCACCTGGGTGACCGTCAACGATTACGAGGCCAAAATGCTCAGCGACCGCACCGGCTTGTCGTGCGCCGAATTGTCGCGGCGTGTGCAGGGCCTGGTGGTGACGCTGGGCGCCGAGGGCTGCGAAGTCTGGATTGACGGTGAAAAAACACTGGTGCCACCCGTGAAGGCCGAGGCCGTGGTGGACCCGACCGGCTGCGGTGACGCTTTCCGCGGGGCATTGTTGTTCGGCCTGGAGCAGGGTTGGTCTCTGGCGCGGTGCGCCGCATTGGGCAACCGGGTGGGCGCGCTCAAGATCGCGACCCGCGGCGGCCAGAACTACAGCTTGTCGGCCGAGCAGATCGCGGCTTAACGTACGTCTCTCAAGCGGCTGGATCCTCCTCGTCCACCGCTTTCGCGAGTTCGTCCCACGCGGCTTGGCCGGCCGCCGCGGCACTCACACGCAGCTGCTTGCGCCTGRAGGTCTCGCCACGCGCCAGCTGGACCGCTTGTTGCGGGACCCGCAGGCAGCCGACCAGCCATTTCACCAGGGCCTGGTTGGCCTTGCCATCCACGGGCGGCGCCTGCAGCCGCAAGCGCAGCGCCTGCCGGCCGGATTCACCGTGCAGGCCAACGGCCTGGGTCCTGGCGGCATTCGGCACCACGTGCACGTCGATCAGCACATCCCCGTTCTTTTCCATGCGCAGAAAAGCCAGCTCAGGCGGTTGTGTGGGTGGGACCATTGCGGTTGTGGGAAGGGGAGGCGAGAGGGCGGCGGGCATGAAAAAAGCCCGACATCTTTCGATATCGGGCTCTAAGCAGAATTACCTTACTGCTTACGGCTTGCTGGCGGTCGGAAACGGCCAGGCAGCTTGCGGGTTCAGAGTAGTCTGAGCCGCAGGGGCAGCCGCTGCAGCAGGTGCTTTCGCAGCTTTGGCAGCAGGTTTTTTCGCGGCTTTCTTCGCAGCGGGCTTTTTCGCTGCTTTCTTGGCGGCAGGCTTTTTCGCAGCGGCTTTCTTGGCCGCTGGTTTCTTCGCTACCTTTTTCGCGGCCTTCTTGGCTGCTGGCTTTTTGGCTGCAGCTTTTTTCGCTGCTGGCTTCTTGGCCGCTACCTTCTTGGCTGCTGGCTTTTTCGCTGGCGATTTTTTCGCAGCTGGCTTCTTGGCCGCTACTTTTTTCGCTGGAGCTTTTTTAGCCGGAGCTTTTTTCGCTGCTACTTTTTTAGCAGGAGCCTTCTTAGCTGCTGCCTTTTTAGCAGGAGCCTTCTTCGGAGCAGCTTTTTTAGCCGCAGTTTTTTTCGCAGTTGCCATAGTTTTCTCCTTGATCACGTTGCAAAGAGCACTTCACGGTTGGAGTACGTAAAGCGATTCACGGCGTTGGGCCCCGGATAAACCGGTCCCAGCGCCGCGAACACAGGAGCAAAGCCCAGCGCGCACTCTGCGGTGCTGTCGTTGGTCATTGCAATTCTAGAAATCATTGTTGGGCGTTTTCAATCAATCCCAGGACAGGGCACCACCGGACTGGTACTCGATCACGCGGGTTTCAAAGAAGTTGCGCTCTTTTTTCAGGTCGATCATTTCGCTCATCCACGGGAATGGATTCTCCTCGTTGGGGAAGAGAGTTTCAAGTCCGATCTGCGTGGCGCGGCGATTGGCAATATAGCGGAGGTAGCCTTTGAACATGGAGGCGTTCAGGCCGAGCACGCCGCGCGGCATGGTGTCTTCGGCGTAGCGGTACTCCAGTTCGACGGCTTTCAGGAACAGGGCCTTGATCTCTGCCTTGAACTCCGCGGTCCAGAGGTGAGGGTTCTCCAGCTTGAGCTGGTTGATCAGGTCGATGCCGAAGTTGCAGTGCATGGACTCGTCGCGCAGGATGTACTGGTACTGCTCAGCGGCGCCGGTCATCTTGTTCTGGCGGCCCAGGGCAAGAATCTGCGTGAAGCCGACATAAAAGAACAGGCCTTCCATCAGGCAGGCGAACACGATCAGCGACTTGAGCAGGGTCTGGTCGGCTTCAGGCGTGCCGGTCTTGAAGTGCGGGTTGGAGATGGCTTCAATGAACGGGATCAGGAACTGGTCCTTGTCCTTGATGGACTGGACTTCGTTGTAGGCGTTGAATATTTCGGCTTCGTCCAGGCCCAGCGATTCAGTGATGTACTGGTAGGCATGGGTGTGGATGGCTTCCTCGAAAGCCTGGCGCAGCAGGAACTGGCGGCACTCGGGCGCCGTGATGTGGCGGTAGGTGCCCAGCACGATGTTGTTGGCGGCCAGCGAGTCGGCGGTCACGAAGAAACCCAGGTTGCGCTTGACCAGGCGGCGTTCGTCTTCGGTCAGGCCGTTCGGGTCTTTCCAGAGCGCGATGTCGCGCGTCATGTTCACTTCCTGCGGCATCCAGTGGTTGGCACAGGTGGCAAGGTATTTTTCCCAGGCCCATTTGTATTTGAAGGGCACCAGCTGGTTGACGTCGGTCTGGCCGTTGATGATGCGCTTGTCGGAGGCTTTGACGCGCTGCGCCTTGGCGGGTTCGGCGGAGACAGGCGCCGAAGGGGCCGCAGTTTGCGCAGGTGCAAAGGCGCCGTCGTTGAGCATGCGCACTTGCGCCTGGGGTTGCTCGGCGGCGTTAAAAGAAAGAGGCGGAAGTTCCATCGAGCGGCTTTCGGGAGAGCCGCTGTTCTGAGGTGTTTGCAACGATGGTTTGACTTCTTCGTCCCAGGTCAACATAGAGGTTTCCAATACTGTGGGATTATGAAAGCAGCGATACAAAATGAAAAGTGTTCATTCACATCGCTACAAAATTGTGTTGCTCATATACATCGAATCGTGCGACGCGCCGGCCGCACGATCCGGTGTTTTTTTATTGGCAGGCCTCGCATCCCGGGTCATCGATCGCGCAGAACTTGATGTCGGTTGCGGGCGTCGCATTCATCTGCGCCTGCGCCGCGGCAGCCGCGGCTTCGAGCGCGCTCATGCCGCTGCTCGCGGGTGCCGAGCCGGATGACACCGAGTTCATCTTGCCTGCGGTCACGGTCGATTTCTCTGCGTGCGTCGCGCTCTGGGTGCGCAGGTAGTAAGTGGTCTTGAGGCCGCGCAGCCAGGCCAGCTTGTAGGTGTCGTCCAGCTTCTTGCCCGAGGCGCCCGCCATATAGATATTGAGCGACTGCGCCTGGTCTATCCACTTCTGGCGGCGCGCCGCCGCTTCGACGATCCAGGAGGTTTCGATTTCAAACGCCGTGGCGTACAGCGCCTTGACGTCCTGGGGCACGCGGTCGATGGGGCGCAGCGATCCGTCAAAGTGCTTCAGGTCCACCACCATGACGTCGTCCCACAGGTTCAGGCGCTTGAGGTCGCGCACCAGGTAGTGGTTGATGACGGTGAATTCGCCGGACAGGTTGGACTTGACCGAGAGGTTGCCGAAGCAGGGCTCGATGCAGGCGTCCACGCCGATGATGTTGGAGATGGTGGCGGTCGGGGCGATGGCGACGCAGTTGGAGTTGCGCATGCCGTCCTTGGCGATCTTTTTGCGCAGTGCGTCCCAGTCCAGCGTGGCGGAACGGTCGATTTCGACATAGCCGCCGCGCTGCTCGGCCAGCATGTCCAGCGTGTCCAGGGGCAGCACGCCCTTGTCCCAGAGCGAGCCCTTGTAAGTGGCGTACTTGCCGCGTTCCCTGGCCAGCTCGGTGGAGGCCCAGTAGGCGTGGTAGCAGACGGCTTCCATGGACTTGTCGGCGAACTCGACGGCTTCCTGGGAGGCGTAAGGCACGCGCAGCTCATACAGGCAGTCCTGGAAGCCCATGATGCCCAGGCCCACCGGGCGGTGGCGCATGTTGGAGTCGCGGGCCTTCTTGACGGCGTAGTAGTTGATATCGATCACGTTGTCCAGCATGCGCATGGCCGTGGTGATGGTCTTCTTGAGCTTCTCGTGGTCGACCGCGCCGTCCTTCAGGTGCTGGACCAGGTTGACGGAGCCGAGGTTGCAGACGGCGGTTTCGGTGTCGCTGGTGTTGAGCGTGATCTCGGTGCACAGGTTGGACGAGTGCACGACACCGGCGTGCTGCTGCGGCGAGCGCACGTTGCAGGCGTCCTTGAAGGTGATCCAGGGATGGCCGGTTTCAAACAGCATGGACAGCATCTTGCGCCACATGTCGGTGGCCTGCACCTTGCGGGACGGCTTGATCTCGCCGCGCTCGGCCTTGGCTTCGTAGGCGGTGTAGATTTTCTCGAAGTCTTTGCCGAACTTGTCGTGCAGGTCGGGCGTGTCGGACGGCGAGAACAGGGTCCAGCTTCCCTTTTCCATCACGCGGCGCATGAAGAGGTCGGGAATCCAGTTGGCGGTGTTCATGTCGTGCGTGCGGCGGCGGTCGTCGCCGGTGTTCTTGCGCAGTTCCAGGAACTCTTCAATATCCAGGTGCCAGGTTTCCAGGTAGGCGCAGACGGCGCCCTTGCGCTTGCCGCCCTGGTTGACGGCAACAGCGGTGTCGTTGACGACTTTGAGGAAGGGAACGACGCCTTGCGATTCGCCGTTGGTGCCCTTGATGTGGGCGCCCAGGGCGCGCACGGGCGTCCAGTCATTGCCCAGGCCGCCGGCGAATTTGGACAGCAGCGCGTTTTCCTTGATGGCGTCGTAGATGCCGCCCAGGTCGTCGGCGACCGTGGTCAGGTAGCAGGACGACAGCTGGGAGCGCAGGGTGCCGGCGTTGAACAGGGTCGGCGTGCTCGACATGAAGTCAAAGGACGAGAGGATTTCGTAGAACTCGATGGCGCGCTCTTCGCGGTTGATCTCGTTGAGCGACAGGCCCATCGCCACGCGCATGAAGAAAGCCTGGGGCAACTCGATGCGCTGCTTGCGCACGTGCAGGAAGTAGCGGTCAAAAAGGGTCTGCAGGCCGAGGTAGTCAAACTTCAGGTCGCGCTCGGGCTTGAGTGCGGCGCCCAGGCGGGCCAGGTCGAACTGCTGCAGCTTCTCGTCCAGCAGCTCGTTCTGCACACCCTTGGCGATGAATTGCGGGAAATATTCGGCATAGCGCACGGCCATGTCGGCCTGAGTGACTTCCTCGCCCAGCACTTCGCGGCGGATGGTGTGCATCAGCAGGCGCGCGGTGGCGTAGGTGTAGTCGGGGTCTTTTTCAATCAGCGTGCGCGCCGCCAGGATGGAGGCCTTGTAGACCTCGTCGATGGGAACGCCGTCGTACAGGTTGCGCATGGTTTCCGCAACGATGGGGTCGGGTTTGACGTCGGCACCCAGGTTGGCGCAAGACGCTTCAATCAGGGCCTGCAGATTGCCGACGTCCAACGCGACGCGGTTGCCGCGGTCGGTCACGTGGATCAGGGGAACCGCCGGGGCGGTGCTTTGCGGCTGGCGTGCGCGCTCCTGAGTGCGCTTTTCGCGGTACAGCACATAGGCGCGGGCGATCTCGTGGTGGCCGCCGCGCATCAGGCCGAGCTCGACCTGGTCCTGCACGTCTTCTATATGAAAGGTGCCGCCGCCTGGGCGCGAGCGCATCAGGGCGCGAATGACCGCCTGGGTCAGGCCGTCAACGGTTTCGCGCACGCTGGCCGAGGCCGCGCCCTGCGTTCCGTGAACGGCCAGGAAGGCCTTCATCATGGCCACGGCGATCTTGTTGGGCTCGAACGGCACCACACCGCCGTTGCGGCGGATGATCTGGTAATGGGCAAGGGGATTGGGCTGGGTGTTGGGTTCGCTGGCTGCCGGATTGCCGGCGGCAACGGCTGGCGTTGCGGGCACTGCGTGTTGTGCTGTTTGCATGAGTTCCTCTTTGTTTTATGACTGGCTTGATGTGTTGTTGCGGGCAATCCGTCTGGCGGGAGCGGTTCAAAAACAAGAACCAATTTCTCACCGCCGGGGCCCGAATTACATCAATCTTGAATTAGGGCTTAGGCACTATACCTAGGGTGTTGGGGGAATACAAGCCACTACAGGTAGTGTACCGCCGAGTTTATGGACCGTTACGTTTTGTGGCTTTTTTCCTTCCGCCGAAGGCCCCTCGGATAAGGCCTTCGTACTCCTGCCGTCTGTCTCGCGCAAAGCCTGATTCCATCAGGCCTGTGACGGCCAGGCAGCGCTGCGGCGCGCCTTGCCGAAGGGTTTGCCCTGCCAGCTCAAGCCCATGTTAGCGCGGTAAAAATACCGGGAAATTTCCGCAGGCAAAGCGCACCACACTGGTGTGGTTTTGTGCTGATGCCGCTTAAACGGTTTCGGGAAAATACCTAGCCGGCAAGGCGAGCGAGTTTTGCAGCGAGGGCCAGTCGAAACCTGGACCAGGGTCCTGTTTGCGGCCGGGTGCGATGTGCTCGTGTCCCGCGATGTGGGCGATGGGATAGGCCTGGATCAACGAGGCGCACAGCCCGGCAAGTGTGTCGTACTGCGGCGCTTCGAAGACGCCGCCTTCCAGGCCTTCGAGTTCAATGCCGATGGAATCGTCGTTGCAGTTGCCGCGCCCACGGTAGTTCGATTCCCCAGCGTGCCAGGCCCGGTTGCCGCAGCCGACAAACTGCCACAGGTCGCCGGAGCGGGCAATGAAGAAATGCGACGACACCTGCAGGCCGCGTATGCCCTGAAAGTAAGCGTGGGCTTCCCAATCGAGCTGGTTGGTGAAGAGGCGCTGCACGTTGCCGTTGCCGAATTCGCCGGGCGGCAGGCTGATGGAGTGAATGACGATGAGGTCGATCTGCGCACCCTCGGGCCGCGGGCCGAAATTGGGCGACGCCAGCGCGCGCGCATAGCGATACCAGCCATCGCGCCATAAGGGTTGCGTGGCACCGGCCCCCTCGCGCTCACTTTCAGGGCGGATCATCGGCGGCGTCAAGTCCATCGGCAGGGTCTTCGTTGCCTGGCGTCACGATGTTGAGGCGGGCAATACGGTAGCGTATCTGGCGCAGGCTCAGGCCCAGCCTGGCGGCCGCCGCGGTGCGGTTGAAACCGTTTTCAAGCAGCACCTTCGTGAGGATGCTGCGCTCCTGCCTGTCCAGGTAGTCCTGCAGGTTTTCCGGGATGGCGACCTGCTCTTCGGTGGGCGTGTCGAAATGAAGCTCGCTGCCGTCGCCAAGCGCCACTGCGCGGTGCAGGGTATTCTCAAGTTCGCGGACGTTGCCGTTGAAGGGCAGGGCGCGCAATTGTTCCAGCACGGATTCCGTCAACTCGGGCACGGGAAAGCCGGACTCCTGGCAGATCCTGGCCAACAAGGCTTTGCACAGGGCCGGCAAGTCCTCACGGCGCTCGCGCAGGGCCGGCACCTGAATTTCGATCACGTTGAGCCGGTAATACAGGTCCTGGCGAAAAGTGCCCGCCTGGACCTCGGCCACGAGGTCTTTGTGGGTGGCGCTGACGATGCGCACGTCCACTGGGTCTTCCTGGGCGGAGCCCAGCGGCCGCACGGTGCGCTCCTGAATGGCCCGCAGGAGCTTGGACTGCATGGCCAGCGGCAGGTCGCCGATCTCGTCGAGAAACAGGGTTCCGCCTTTGGCCGCCTGAAAGTAGCCCTGCCGGTCTTGCGCCGAGCCGGTGTAGGCGCCCTTGCGCGCGCCAAAGAATTCCGCTTCCAGGAGGTTCTCCGGAATGGCGCTGCAGTTGACGGCCACAAACGGGCCCGCTGCGCGGTGGCTGCAGCCGTGCACGGCGCGCGCGACCAATTCCTTGCCGGTGCCCGACTCGCCCTGGATCAGCACCGGCGCCATGCTGCCGGCCACCTTGACGATACGGGACTTGACGGCGCGCATGACAGCCGATTCACCGACCAGCTTCTGGAGTATCAACGGGGCTTCGGCCGCCACGGGCAGAGGCAAGGCCAATGGCGCGATAGCCGCGTCGGAGGTGGCGCGCTCGCTTTTGCCCGCGGCCGGCGCCGGATGTTTGGCGCCCTGCACGGCCGATGCCACGACGCTGCGGAACTGTTTGAGGTCGACCGGCTTGGTGAGGTAGTCAAAGGCGCCGGCCTTCAGCGCCTCGACCGCATTTTCGGCGGAGCCATGCGCCGTGATCACCACGCAGCGCTCGCTGCGCTGCTGGCTCACCATGTCGCGCAGCAGCTCGAGGCCAAGGCCGTCGGGCAGGCGCATGTCGGTGATGACTGCATCAAAGCGATTTTCACTGAGCTGCTGGCGGGCCTGCTGCAAATCGCCGGCGGCTTCCACCCGGTAACCTTCCCTGAGCAGGGTCAGCTCATAAAGGGTGCACAGGTCCGGTTCGTCGTCGATGACGAGGATGCGGGCTTGCTGGTGGGCGGGGGGTTGCATGCTCATGGGTCTCAAGTGGGCATTGTGGCAAAAGAAGGTGGGGGTGTGTTGGGCGATTGCGCGGAGGGCTGGAACATGACAAAGAACTCATTGCCGTCGGTGCCTTCACGCTGCACGCGCTGGTAGCCGATCATGGCGCCGTAGCGTTCGCACAGCTCGCGGCAGATATAAAGGCCCAGTCCGCTGGAGCGGCTTTCGGAGGAGAAGAAGGGTTCAAACAGGTGGGTCTGGACGGTGTGCTCCAGCGGTTGCCCGTCGCTCCATACGGACAGGCGCGCCTGCCCCGGCGCCACGCTCTGGGTCGCGACTTCGATCGCTCCGGCCGAATCGCTGGCGTAGCGCAGGGCGTTGTCCAGCAGGTTGATCATCAGGCGCCGCAAATGTTCGGGCTCAAAAGCCACGATGGCGTTGTCCGAGCCCGGCGCGATGCGCGTGCGCCCCGAGGCTGCGGTCTGCCCTGCCCAGTCGGACGTGATTTTCCGGACGGTGTCATCCAGCGGCAGGGTGGTGGTTTGCGGCGACGGCAGTTGCGCCTGGGCACGCGAAATATTCAATACTTCATCGACGATGCGCGCCAGCCTTTGCGCGTTTTGCCTGACCATGTCGGTAAGCTGGCGGTGCCCTGGGTCCTGCAGGTCCTCCTCAAGCAGGGCGTTGGCCTGCGAAATGGCGGCCAGCGGATTGCGGATTTCGTGGGCCACCGCGGCCGACATGCGGCCCATGGCCGCCATTTTTTCGGTCCGGACACGCGCTTCCATTTCACGCAGGTCTTCGAGGAACATGACGCAAAGACTCTCATGCGTGCCGTCCGGCGATGCGGCCAGCCGCGTGCGCACATGCAGCCGCCGGGTGTGGCCGCCCCCGTTGTCCAGGCTGACGTCGGCTTCCTGGGGCGATTGCGCCACGAAGGTATGGTGCATCAGTGCGGCAAGCGGCTGCCACGCGGCTTCCGTTGCCAGGATGAAGGGGGCGCTGCGCACCGCATCGCCGGCTGCCAGCAGTCGCCGCGAAGCCGGGTTGGCCGAGCGCACGATGCCGTTGACGTCGACCACCAGCACACCGTCGGCCAGGGCTTCAATCACCAGTTCATTCACCTGCGTCTGCATGCGCGCGGCGGATTGGCCGCGTTTGGCCAGCAGTTCTTCCCGGGCCAGGCGCAGGGCCAGGTTGTTGGCGAGCAGCGCAACGAAGAAGAAACCGGAACTGCTCAAGCCCGCCTGCAGGAAGCGGGCGTTGGAATCGCCCAGCCCCTGCAGCGAGTTCCACCAGGCGTCCGCCAGCAGCAGCAGCGTTACGCTGGCAGCTGTTCCGAAGGCCAGAAGAATAGGCCCGAGGATGGAGGCCAGCAGCACCGGCAATGCGAACAACGGCGTGTAATTGATGCCGCTGGACTGCAGGACGTTGAGCGCCGAAAAGGCGATGACGTCCACACCGATGGTCAGCACCCATTGCGCGTCAAAAGTACTGCCGGGAGGTTGCGGCCGCGACCAGAGCCGCACGGCCAGGGTTGCGCACAAATAGGCGATGCAAGTCGCGATGGACCAGTGGTTGGTGATGTTGCCCAGTACGTAGATGAATGCCTGCAGGATCACCAGCACGGCGGCGATGGCGACACGCGCCGTCATGAAAACATGCCAGAGGCGGCCGAAGGAGCCGGGCTCGGACGTGATTTCCCAACTGCCTGAGCTCCGGTCGCCGCCTGTTTCAAACCAATGGGACGGCGTGCTCATCTAGTCTTGGGCTTCACGCCGGTGCGCATCGCTGCAATAAATGCCGCGATTGCCGATCAGCGCTTCGGATTGGGGTAAATGCACGCCGCAAACCTTGCAGGCGACGATTTGTGTGGCGGCAGCCCCCGTTTTGGGAGAGGCCGGYGGGCGCACCGGTGTCTCGCGTCTTTCCGCCTCCCGGTTGTGCCGCCAGATCCAGAACACCACCAGCACCAGGGCCATGACCAGCAGGTATTTCATGCTCGCCTCAGGATGACTTCAAGCACAAAGCGCGAACCGGCATAACCCAGCAGCAGAAGCCCGGAACCCAGGTACAGCACATGGACCGCCTTGCGGCCCCGCCAGCCCAGGCGCGCGCGGCCGATCAGCAGGCCCGCAAAGGTCAGCCAGGCCAGGACGGAAAACACCGTTTTGTGGTTCCACTTCCAGGCAAGGCCCGGGCCGTAAAGGGTTTCGGCAAACAGCCAGCCGACGAACAGCGTGGCAGACAGCAAGACAAACCCAGCCTCGACGAAGCGGAAGGTCAGGCGCTCCAGCGTCATCAGCGGCACACCTGCGTCGGTTTGCGCGGCCAGCCGGATGGAGCGCTCGGAGCGCGTCATGAGCCAGCCATGCACGACCGCCGCGGCGAACAGCCCGTAGGACGCAATGCCCAGGGCCCAGTGCAGCGGAAGCCAGGGTGACGCGATGGCGTGGTAAGTGGTGCCGGGAAAGACGAGCGTCAGGATCACCGCCACGCTGCCCAGGCCCGCCAGGGCCCAATGGGCCTGCAGCTGCGGGAAAAGGCGGCTTTCTATGGCGTAAACGGTCAGCACCAGCCAGACGGTCATGGACAGCGCGGGCGCAAAACCGAAGCGGGGCGGCTCGCCCAGCAGGCCGTCGGCCAGCGCCAGCGCATGCAGCAGCCAGGCGGCCAGCAGCATCGCGCGTACGGCGCCGGCGCCCAGGCGCGGCGAGGCCAGCGCCAGCACGGCATAGGCGACAGCGGCGCCGGTTGCCGCGGCAAGACCCCACCAGTCGCTCAAAGCTAAAATCATGGCTAGAGTTTAGCCTTACTGCTTTGCTGGTCGTCTCCCCCGCAGCCCTCCCGCGGCTTTCTTTTCCCACCTAACTGCCCCACGCCCGTGGCGCCCTCCCATGGCTTCAGCCCTTACCGACAAGTTATCCCGCCTCGTCAAGGAAATGCGAGGCCAGGCCCGCATCACCGAATCCAATGTGCAGGACATGTTGCGCGAGGTGCGCATGGCACTGCTGGAGGCCGACGTGGCCCTGCCCGTGGTGCGCGACTTCATCGCCCGGGTCAAGGAAAAGGCGCTGGGCCAGGAAGTGATGGGTTCACTTTCGCCGGGCCAGGCGCTGGTCGGCATCGTCAACAAGGAGCTCGCCGCCACCATGGGCGAGGGCGTGAGCGACATCAATCTGGCGGCGCAGCCGCCGGCGGTCATCCTCATGGCCGGTCTGCAGGGCGCCGGTAAAACGACCACCACGGCCAAGCTGGCCAAGCACCTGATCGAAAAGCGCAAGAAAAAAGTGCTGACGGTCTCGGGGGACGTTTACCGACCGGCCGCCATCGAGCAGCTCAAGACGGTCACCAAACAGGCCGGCGCCGAATGGTTTCCCAGCACGCCCGACCAGAAGCCTGCCGACATTGCCCGCGCCGCCATCGACTACGCCCGCAGGCACTTCTTTGACGTGCTGCTGGTCGATACCGCCGGCCGGCTGGCCATTGACGAAGCCCTGATGGCCGAGATCAAGGAACTGCATGCCATCCTGAACCCGGTCGAGACCCTGTTCGTCGTCGATGCCATGCAGGGCCAGGACGCGGTCAACACCGCCAAGGCCTTCAAGGAGGCGCTGCCGCTGACCGGCATCATCCTGACCAAGACCGACGGCGATTCGCGCGGCGGCGCGGCGCTCAGCGTGCGGCAGATCACCGGCGCGCCCATCAAGTTTTCCGGCACCAGCGAAAAAATCGACGGCCTGGAAGTGTTCGACGCCGAGCGCCATGCGGGACGTATCCTGGGCATGGGTGACATCGTCGCACTGGTCGAGCAGGTCGCCGCTGGCGTCGATGTGGCCGCGGCGCAAAAGCTGGCCGCCAAGATCAAGTCGGGTGACGGCTTTGACCTCAATGACTTCCTGGGCCAGCTGCAGCAGATGAAGAACATGGGCGGCCTCTCAAGCCTGCTGGACAAGCTGCCGGCGCAGATGACCGCCAAGGCCGGCCAGGTCGACATGGACAAGGCCGAGAGAGACATCAAGCGAAAGGAAGGCATCATCCAGAGCATGACGCCGCTGGAGCGCCGCAAGCCCGAGCTCATCAAGGCCACGCGCAAGCGCCGCATTGCCGCAGGGTCGGGCGTGCATGTTCAGGAAGTCAACCGGCTGCTCAACGAGTTCGAGCAGATGCAAGGCATGATGAAGAAGATGAAGGGCAGCGGCATGATGAAGATGATGAAGCGCATGGGTGGCATGAAAGGCATGCCCAAATTCTGATTCCATTCCTACTTCAACGCGATAGGTCGTTGCGCCGCCTTGCCGTGCTGTAGCACTGTCTGCGGCGACGCGCCTACTCTCGCATTGAAGTAGAAATGGAATCGGAGGCCCATTTGCCCCCAAGAAAAAAAGCCGCTTCAAGCGGCTTTTTTTCTTGGGTTGTTCAGGGCTTCAGGCCGCCTTCAACTGCGGCTGGGCCAGCCGGCTGGCATGCAGCCAGGCGCGGCGCAGCACCGCGGGAGAGCGGGTCTCTTCCGGAATCAGCAGGTAGTTTTGCGCGCGCAGGGCCGTGCCCACGCCGACCTTGCTGGTGAGCACCGTCATCGGGATGGACAGCAGCAACGGCAGGCCCACCGGGATCAGCCAGACCAGCGCGCGCGCATCGATCACGGCGATGCCGACCGCCAGCAGCGCGATCACGCCGGACATGGGCGCCAGTTGCGCCAGTGCGTGGCGCCAGGGCACGGCGGCCGCTTCGCGCGGGGGCGACTTCCATTCGAGCTTGAGGCCGGTCAGCGCCACCACCACGAACAGCGAGTGCGCCAGCATGCGGATGGGGGCCTGCAGCAGGGCGATCAGGGTTTCCAGCAGCGCGCTGCGCAGCAGGCTGGCGGTGCCGCCGTAGGACTGCTGCTGGCGGTTGATCAGCACGGCGGCGATGCCCAGGATGYGCGGCAGGAAGAGCATGCACAGCGTCCAGGCCCACAGCGACATCAGCTCGCCCGGCAACAGCGTCCAGTCGGCGATCATGGGCGAGCCCGACAGCCACAGTGCGGTGCCCAGGGTCAGGAAGCACAGCCACAGCGGCGCCGACAGGTAGGCCATGGCGCCGGTGCCGAACATGGAGCGGTGCACCGGGTGTATGCCGGGCTCGGCGATCAGGCGCGAGTTCTGAAGGTTGCCCTGGCACCAGCGGCGGTCGCGCTGCAGTTCGGCCAGGAGGTCGGGCGGCTGCTGCTCGTAGCTGCCGACCAGGTCGCCCACCAGCCAGACGTGGTAGCCGGCGCGTCGCATCAGCGCGGCTTCGACAAAGTCGTGCGACATGATGCTGYCGGCCATGCCGCCCGTGCCCTGGATGTGGGCCAGTGCGCAATGTTTCATGAAGGGTTCGATGCGGATGATGGCGTTGTGGCCCCAGTAGTGGGACTCGCCCATCTGCCAGAACTGCATGCCCAGCGTGAACAGGCGCCCCGTCACGCGCGAGGCGAACTGCTGCGCGCGCGCATGCAGGGTCACATGGCCTATGGCCTGGGTGGCGGTCTGGATGATGCCGGCCTTGGGGTTGGCTTCCATCAGCTTGACCATGGAGACCAGGCAGTCGCCGCTCATCACGCTGTCGGCGTCCAGCACCACCATATAGCGGTAGTCATTGCCCCATCGGCGGCAGAAGTCGGCCACATTGCCGGCCTTGCGGTCGGTGCGGCGTTTGCGCAGGCGGTAATACACCTCGATCTGCGGTTGGTCCGGGTGGCCGGCCAGCTGGGCGCGCAGGTCTTCCCACGCGGCGCGTTCGGCCTTGATGATGGCCGGGTTGTTGCTGTCGGACAGCACGAACACGTCGAAGCTTTGCACGTGGCCGGTCATCGCGACGGATTCGCAGGTCGCGCGAAGGCCGGCGAACACGGTGCGCACGTCCTCGTTGCAGATCGGCATGATGATGGCGGTGCGCGTGGTGGCGTCCAGCGGAACGTGCTGGACTTTTTTGGCCGACAGCGCGTGCTTGTCGCCGAAGAGGGTGACGTAAAAGCCCATCATCGCGGTCATGAAGCCGGTCACCACCCAGGCCGACAGCAGCGCGAACAGGCTGATCTGGCCGTACTGCAGCCAGGCGTTGTCGTAGTCGGGCTGCATGTCGGCAAAGATGCTGGTGGCGAGCACCGTGCTGACCAGCGTGAGCAGCAGGAACACCGCGCGGCGGCGCCGGGCGGCGCGCTGCCAGGGCTCCGGCCGGGCGGCGGGCAGCGGGCGCAAAGCCGCCGGGTCGCCGGCCTTGAATATCGACACCAGCGGCAGCAACAACGCGGTCGCCATGCTGTTCCAGAAGCCGCGCCAGGGGCGGGGCACCATGGAGCCCCGGTTCAGCGGCGGGGCCGTGACCGAATTCGGATGACGTTCCTCACGCAGGGGGCTGCGCGCGGCGGCGGCGGTCAGGGTGTGATCAGGTTGGTCCATGTTTCGCTTACGGTGTGGTTGTCGTGTTTGAGGAAGGCGCGCAGCTCGACGGGCTGGGCCGGGTTCAGTTGCTGTACGCGCAGCGTCATGCGCCATGCGCCGGTGACGGGGTTTTTGTAGGCGAGGCTTTCGAGCACGCGGCCGTTGGCATTGGTGCTGGAGATCGCCTCGACCTTGGCGTCCTCGGGAAGCGCGTCAAGCGCCGGACCGGCAAAGTCGACGACGTACTGGATCTGGCCTTTCATGTCGGTTCCGGATTTGGAGAATCCGAAGCCGCGGCGTGTCTGCTTCACCCAGCCGTTGGGCGGGAGTTGCTGGTTCTTGCCCTGCCAGTTGATCTCCCAGGCGATGTCCAGCGACTCGCCGGGCGCCGGCATTTTTTCGGGCACCCAGTAGGCCGCGACGTTGTCGTGCGTCTCGTCAGGCGTGGCAAATTGCAGCAGTTCGACGCGGCCCGGGCCCCAGTCCCCGACCGGCGTGACCCAGGCGCTTGGCCGCAGCTCATAGCGCGCTTCGGTGTCTTCATAGTTGGCAAAGGCGCGGTCGCGCTGCATCAGGCCGAAGCCTTTGAGCGACTTCATGGCGAAGGACGTCACCAGCGTGGATGAGGGGTTCTGCAGCGGCCGCCACAGCCATTCGCCGTCGCCGGTGGCGATCATCAGCCCGTCGGAATCGTGTACCTCCGGCCGGAAGTCGCCGGGCCTGGGCTGGTTTTCACCGAAGAAGAACATGCTGGTCAGCGGCGCGATGCCCAGAGCGGCCACCGGCGCGCTGTTGCCGCTGGTGGCGGCCGGGCGCATGAAAATGCGCGCCTGTACCTTGGTGGTGGTCTGGTCGCCGGGCGTGATGTCGAAGCGGTAGGCGCCCGTCATGCGCTCGGAATCCATCAGCGCGTAGACCGTCAGTTGCTTCGCGTCGCCTGCGGGTTTTTCGAGCCAGAAATCGGTGAAGCGCGGAAACTCTTCCTTGCCGCCGCCCGCTGTGTCCACGGCCAGGCCACGGGCCGACAGCCCGTAGCGCTGGCCCGAGCCCAGGGCGCGGAAATACGTGGCGCCGGTGAAAACCACCAGCTCGTCCTTGTAGGTGGGCGAATTGAGGTTGCTGAAAAAACGCACGCCGCCGTGGCCCAGGTCGCCCCAGGTCTCGGGTGACAATTTGTTTTTGCCGAAATTGAACGCCGCCGGGTCGTAGGGCAGGGGCTTCACACCCGCTGTCGTGATTTCGTGAATGCGGACCGAATCGCCGTGCCGGCCGACGTGGAAAAAGTTGGCTTCGTAAGGCAGTTTGTCGGCGCGCCAGAGCGTGCTGGCGGCGTTGAAACGGATGTCCCGGTAGTCGTCGTAGGCCATTTTGGCGAGTTCGACGGGCACGGCGTGGGAGGCTTCGCGCCAGGGCGCTTGCGAGCGCTGGCGCGCCATGGCGGCCACGTCGTCAAGGTTGAAGGCCTGCGCCTGGCCGGCTGCCAGCGTCAGTACCGCCAGGCTTGCGCAGGCCGCAGTTTGAGCCCGCGCCAGAAAATGGGCGCTTCGCTTGAGGCCCCGGGAGGCATCAAAAAAAGGCAGAAAAAAAGCTGGCATGCCATGACTAGGGCAAACCCTGTGCCAGCTTGAAAAAACTGTTTTAAATCAACAGCTTGGACGTGATACTTGACTTAACAAAATGTAATGCGCCGCAGGAGCGCCAGAAATCGCTGTTTTTGTCGCCAATCGGCGACAGGCATCTGCGGATGCTTCATTAAATCGTTTTAAATCAAGGCCTTATGCCTGTCGCTGGCTGGCGACGGCACGCAGCCGAAGAGCGACAAGTTTCCCGGGCTTAAGCCTTGAAGTGGCCTGGCGTGAGGCCGTGTTTTTGCATCAGGCGATAAAACTCGGTGCGGTTGCGGTCCGCCAGGCGTGCCGCGTCGGCCACGTTGCCGTCCGTCAATTTGAGCAGGCCCACCAGGTAGTCGCGTTCGAAATGCTGTTTGGCTTCGGCAAAGGTCAGCACCTGCACGCTGGGCGAACGCAGCGCGCGCTGCACCAGGGCCAGCGGCACCAGCGGCGTGGTCGACAGCGCGCAGACCTGCTCCACCACGTTGTAGAGCTGCCGCACGTTGCCGGGCCAGGCGGCGGTGCTGAGGGCCTTGAGGGCCTCGGGGGCGAAGCCGCTGAGGCGCTTGTCGTACTTGGCGGCCAGTTTCAGCAGGAAGTGGTTGGCCAGCAGGGGAATGTCCTCGCGGCGCTCCGACAGCGGCGGCAGGGTCAGCGTGACCACGTTGAGGCGGTAATAGAGGTCGGCGCGGAACTGGCCCTCGGCCATGGCGGCGTCCAGGTCGCGGTGGGTGGCCGAGATGATGCGCACATCCACGGGAATCGACTGGCTGGAGCCCAGCGGCCGCACCACGCGCTCCTGCAGCACGCGCAGCAGCTTGATCTGCAGGGCGGGCGGCATGTCACCGATCTCGTCGAGCAGCAGCGTGCCGCCGTCGGCCGCCTGGAACAGCCCTTTGTGGTTGGCCACCGCGTCGGTGAAGGCGCCCTTGACGTGCCCGAACAGCTCGGACTCGAGCAGAGCCTCGGGGATGGCGCCGCAGTTCACCGCGACAAAAGGCTTGCCGGCGCGCGGGCCGGCCTGGTGGATGGCCTGGGCCAGCAGTTCCTTGCCGGTGCCGCTCTCGCCGCGCAGCAGCACGCTGGCATCGGACTGGGCCACCATGCGCGCCTCGGCCAGCGCCTCGGCCATGCGGCTGGAGCGGCTGATGATCTGGTTCTGCCAGGCTTCGGGGCTGCCGCGCTTGGCGGGGCTGGCGGGGGCGCTCAGGGCCAGGGCCTGGGCGATCTTGGGGCCTGGGCGATCTTG